>JVVZ01000333.1:0-8045 GCA_001062585.1 Neisseria meningitidis | reverse complement strand
TACTGTCTGCGGCTTCGTCGCCTTGTCCTGATTTAAATTTAATCCACTATATCAGGTGCGTTCATTCGGTTCGCCAAACGGCATAACGTAAAAAGGTCGTCTGAAAACGGTTTCCATTTTTTGAAACGGTATTTTCAGACGACCTTTGCGTTTGGCTAAACAGATAGCGTGTTACGCCAGCCCGTTTTGTTGCGCGTCTTGCAGGCGGGCTTCGAAGTTGCTCAGGTTGACGCCTGCTTGTTGTGCGGCAGCGACGACTTCGGCGACGCTTGCGCCGTTTTGCACCTGATGATAACCCCAGAGCAGGGAGCAGCGGGTGCCGGTGCGGCAGTAGGCGAGGACGGGTTGGGGAACGCTTTTGAGCAGGTTTTGGAAGGCGGCGACATCGGTGGCGTTGATGGCGGGCGCGACGACGGGCTGATGATGGTGTTCGTGGATGCCCGCGGCTTCAAGCCAGCTTTCGACTTGTTTGAACGTAACTTGGTTTTCTTCTTCGCCATCGGGACGGTTGCAGATGACGGTTTGGATGCCGAGTTTGGCGGCTTCTTGAACGTCGGCTTCGGTCAGTTGCGGGGCGATATAGAGGTTGTCGGCAAGTTTTTGGATAGACATGGGTTTTCCTTTTCTAGGTTTGATGATGGATTTTAGTTGCCTTGAGGGGCCAACAGGGCTTTTTCCAATCGTTTTTTATTGGCTTCGGATTGTTTTTGTATGTATTTGCGGACAATCTCGTCAATCGCTGTATCTTGTTCCATATTGGATCGGGTTGACCAAATGGCAGCGGAAAGTGTGAGGTCTACATGGTTGGGGCGTTGGGCGGCAGCCGTTTGGGCTTTGATGATGTAGTCAACGATACGTTCGACCGCTTTCGGATTGCCGGTGGCAAAATAAGTTACCCAATGAAAATCCAGTGATGCAGGGGAGATGATGGGCTCTTGAAGCGGATGGAAGCTTTTGTTTTCCTTGAGATTGTTTTTAAGCTCGGTATTTAATGTCAGGCTGTCGAGACAGGTTTGGGCTTGAGACGTGCCTGTCAGGGCGAGGGTGTAGGCGGAAAAGGTTAAGGCGTCGCCTTGGTAAGTTCGGATATTGTCACACCAAATGGTGCTGCCTTGGGGGTATTTTTGTAGCGCTTGCGTGCCCCATACAAGGGTGGTATTGCGCATGAGATTGGCTTTGACAATCTGGTCCATTAGAGAAGCAGCACGTTCGGCAGAGGGATTTTTGTAGAAGACGGCGATATCCTTTCCTACTTTATATGCCGAATCTGATTGGGGGGCGGCTGTGGCGTGCAAACTGAGTAACAGGACGGTGATGCTGACAAGGATTTTTTTCATGGTTGTTTCTTTCAGTGTTGATGTTTCAGACGACCTCGATCCGGCACTTGAGGCCGTCTGAAAATTAGACTCGGTCATTATAAAGCCAGCTTTCAAATAATTCGCGGTCGGTAATGTAGAGGACGGCGGTATCGGCTTCGGCGGCTTGGACGTTAATGTCGGCGACGTACAGGATGCCGGTGCGGAAGTAGTGGAGGCGGGCGGTGGCGCCGATGGGGAGTTGCGCCCACTGTGCGGCAAGGTCGGTGCAGGCGTAGCCGTCGACGGCGATGATTTTGTCCTGCGGGCAGAGGGCGGCGTTTTCTGCGCTGCCGCCGTTGAAGACGTGGGTTAGGATGGCGTGGTCGCTATTTTGTTTGAACCTTGCGCCGAAGTCAGATGTGGAGGCGGGTGTTTCGGTTGGCGGTTCGGACAGGAATGCGCCGCCGTGGCTGCGCGGCTGTGCCTGCCATTGCAGTCCGATGCCTATGGTGGCGAGGAGTTCGGCAAGGGGCAGGTCGGCGGTGGTGTAGAGGGTCGTCTGAAAAAAATCTTCGAGGTCTAGGCCGGTAAACGCTTGGCAACGGGCTTGCCATTGTTTTTCGGGGATGCCTTGCCGGGTCTCCAGCCAATCGCGGTAGTGTTGCCGCATGACGCTGTCGAGGGTGTGTCGCCCACTGCTTTTGCTGCGGATGGCGAGGTCGAGGCAGAGGGCGGCGAGTGCGCCTTTTTGGTAGTAGCTGACGATGGCGTTGGGGCTGTTTTCGTCTTGTTTGTAGAATTTGTTCCAAGCGGTGAAGCTGGATTCGGCAAGGCTTTGTTTCAGACGGCCTTTGGTTTGCTGCACGCGGGTGATGCTTTGGGCGAGCAGGCGCAGGTAGGCTTCGGGTGCTATGGTACGGCCTCGGGCGAGGAAGAGGTCGTCATAGTATGAGGTGATGCCTTCAAATGCCCAAAGCTGCTCGGTGTAGTTTTCGCGGTCGAGGTCGTAGGGGGCAAAGGCGGCGGGTTTGATGGATTTGACGTTCCAGGCGTGGAAGTATTCGTGTGAGAACAGTCCGAGTAGTTGGGTGTAGGCATCGTTGGCGTCGGTCATGCCGTGCGGTGGCAGGCTGTGGCGGTCGGCGAGCAGGGCGGTACTGCTGATGTGTTCCAGTCCTCCATAGATGTTGTCGCCGACGTGGAGCAGGAAGAGGTAATGGGTGAACGGGGCAGGGGAGGGGAACATGGCCAGTTCGGTTTCGCAGATTGTGCGGATGTCTGACATGAGGCGGTCACGGTCGAAATCGGGGTAGTGGCCGCTCAAGGCGATGCGGTGCGGGATGCCGCCGGCTTCGAAATCGAGAAATTCGATGTTGCCCAGTTCGACCGGGTGGTCGATTAAGTCGTGGTAGGAGGTCGTCTGAAAGCTGTGGACGTTGGTTTGGGGCAGGGTGGTGGCAATCCGCCATGTTTTCGGCAGGATGGGGAATTCGATTTGGTGCGCGCTGTTTTCTTGTCCGTTTACCTGCAAAAACAGGCACGCGCCGTCAAAGAACCCGCGTTCGGCAGTCAGAAACGAGCCGCGGACGGACAGGTCGTAGGCGTAAACGGTGTAGTAAATTTCCCACTCGCCGGACTGCGGGGCGGTGCGCCATCGGTTTTTTTTGACTTGGGTCAGATGGGCATATTCTCCGTTGCAAAAGGCGCGGATGGTGGTGATGTAGCGGGAGAAGTCGCGTATCAGATAGCTGCCGGGAACCCAGTTCGGCAGGCTGATTTCTGTTTCCAAATCATGTTCTTGTCGGAAGGTTAGGCGGATGTGCCACTCGTGGGCGAGCGGGTTGGGGGTGATTTTGTAATTAATCATGACTATTGATGCATTTGTTAAATTTTATGAATAAAAAGGGCGAATTATGCGGTTTGATTTATATCGATAAAGTCCCCTTCAAAAGGGAGGCTTGAAAAAATAAAGTGGCGCTGCCGGGAAGGTTGTTAAATAATAATATGATTATAAAGTAAAAAATATAAAAAATCGATGAAGCCGCCAGATGGAGTGAAATGTAATTCTGCTTGGCTAGGCTTGTCTTATATGTTAAATTTAGAAAAATTTAAACCTAGCCCTTATTGCGTTTGTTCAAAACGCATACGGCAAAGTGAGATAAAAAATTTTTATTCCCATAATTCATGGAGACTCTCATGGACACACAAACTTATAACTACAAAGTGGTGCGCCAGTTCGCCATCATGACCGTAGTTTGGGGTATTGTGGGCATGTTGGTCGGTGTCATCGTTGCCGCCCAATTGTTCGCCCCGGCCCTTGATTTATCAGATGTCGGCCCTTGGTTCCACTTCGGCCGCCTGCGTCCGTTGCACACCAATGCGGTGATTTTTGCGTTCGGCGGTTGCGGTCTGATGGGTACATCATACTACGTTGTTCAACGTACCTGTAATGCACGCCTGTTCGGCGGTTGGCTGCCGGCATTTACCTTCTGGGGCTGGCAGGCAGTTATCGTTGCGGCAATCGTCAGCCTGCCTTTGGGTTATACCCAAGCTAAAGAGTATGCCGAATTGGAATGGCCTATCGACATCCTGATCGCTTTGGTTTGGATTGCTTACGCCATCGTATTCTTCGGTACGATTGCCAAACGTAAAATCAAACATATCTACGTTGCCAACTGGTTCTACGGCGGTTTCATTTTGGCCGTTGCCCTGTTGCACATCGTCAATAACTTGAGCATTCCTGCGGGCTTCATGAAATCCTATCCGGTTTATGCGGGCGCAATCGATGCTATGGTTCAATGGTGGTATGGTCATAATGCCGTAGGTTTCTTCCTGACCGCAGGTTTCTTGGGCATGATGTACTACTTCGTGCCGAAACAGGCAGGGCGTCCGGTTTACTCTTACCGCCTGTCCGTCGTCCACTTCTGGGCTTTGATTTTCACCTACATGTGGGCAGGTTCCCACCACTTGCACTATACCGCGCTGCCTGACTGGACTCAGTCCTTGGGTATGGTGTTGTCCCTGATTCTGTTCGCACCTTCTTGGGGCGGTATGATCAACGGTATCATGACCTTGTCCGGCGCATGGGACAAACTGCGTACCGACCCTATCTTGAAATTCTTGATCGTTTCTCTGTCCTTCTACGGTATGTCCACCTTCGAAGGTCCGATGATGTCCATCAAATCCGTCAACGCTTTGAGCCACTACACTGACTGGACCGTTGCACACGTTCATGCCGGCGCATTGGGCTGGGTGGGCTTCGTGACCATTGGTTCCGTGTACTACATGATTCCCCGCCTGTTCGGTAAAAATGAAATGTACAGCACCAAATTGGTGGAAGCGCATTTCTGGATTGCGACCATCGGCGTGGTTCTGTATATCGCCTCCATGTGGATTGCAGGGGTATTGCAAGGTATGATGTGGGGTTCTCTGAATGCGGACGGTACTTTGACCTACTCGTTTGTAGAGTCAGTTAAACGCACCATGCCTTTCTACATGATTCGTTTCACCGGCGGCCTGCTGTACCTGAGCGGTATGTGTATCATGGCATACAACGTTTACCGTACGGCCATCAGTGGCAAAGCGGTTGATGCCGAGATTCCCGCGGTGTCTCAAACCCAGCACCACTAAAAACATAAGAAAAGGCTACCAAAATGAAATTACAACAATTAGCTGAAGAAAAAGTCGGCGTCCTGATTGTATTTACCCTGCTTGTAGTCAGCGTAGGCCTGTTGATTGAAGCCGTGCCGCTGTTCTTTACTAAAGCTGTCACTAAGCCTATAGAAGGTGTGAAACCTTATAATGCTTTGCAAGTGGCTGGTCGCGACATCTATATCCGCGAGGGTTGTTACAACTGTCACTCTCAAATGATCCGTCCGTTCCGTGCGGAAACCGAACGTTACGGCCACTACTCCGTTGCCGGCGAGTCTGTTTATGACCATCCGTTCCAATGGGGTTCCAAACGTACCGGTCCGGACTTGGCACGTGTCGGCGGCCGCTATTCCGATGAATGGCACCGCATCCACCTGCTGAATCCGCGCGACGTTGTGCCAGAGTCCAATATGCCCGCTTTCCCATGGCTTGCCCGCAACAAAGTCGATGCCGAAGCAACCGTGGCGCATATGAAAGCCCTGCGTAAAGTCGGTACGCCTTACAGCGACGAAGAGATTGCCAAAGCGCCTGAAGCCTTGGAAAACAAATCGGAGCTGGATGCGGTGATTGCATACCTGCAAGGCTTAGGCTTGGCATTGAAAAACGTAAGGTAACATCATGGACGTAAACTGGGCCCGCTCGCTCTTTACTGTTTGGGTTTTTATCAGCTTTATCTTAGTGCTTTATATCGTTTTCAACCGACGCAATAAAAAGAACTACGATGATGCCGCCAACAGTATTTTCGAAAATGATGAGGATAAAGAGTCGTCTGAAAAAGACGGGCGATAACAGTTTAGTCCGTGATCACGGAGCAAAATAATGAACACATCACCCCAATTTACCAGTAATTTCTGGAATATATACATTGCAGTCATCGTCGTGCTCAGCTTTATCGGTTTGGCATGGCTGCTGCTTTCCCAAAACGTTGTGAAGCGTCCTAAAAAGGGCGAAGAAGTCAAAACGACAGGTCATCAATGGGACGGTATCGAAGAATATAACAACCCGTTGCCACGCTGGTGGTTTTGGCTGTATGTCTTTGTCTGGCTGTTCGGTATCGGTTATCTGGTCATGTACCCGGGTTTGGGCGATTATGAAGGCCAGTGGAAATGGAGCAGCCACGGACAATATGATCAGGAAATGGCTAAAGCAGATCAGAAGTACGGCAAAGTTTATGCCAAGTTTGCCAATATGCCGATTGAGCAAGTGGCAAAAAATCCTGAAGCACGCGCCATCGGTCAAAACCTCTTCAATACCTACTGTATCCAATGTCACGGTTCTGATGCCAAAGGTTCCAAAGGCTTCCCGAATTTGACCGACAACGATTGGTTGTGGGGCGGCGAACCTGAGAAAATCCATGAGACCATTGAAAAAGGCCGTACGGCGACGATGGCAGCATGGGGTCCTGCATTGGGTGAAGAGCGGGTAAAAGATGTGGCAAACTATGTCATGTCCTTATCCAAATCCAAAGACCAATACGATGAAGAACGTGCCGCACGCGGTAAAGTATTGTTCAGTGGTCCACCGGCAAACTGCTTTACCTGTCACGGCGACAAAGGCCAAGGTATCCAAGGACTGGGTCCGAACCTGACCGACAACGTATGGCTGTGGGGCGGTACTCAAAAATCGATTATCGAAACCATCACCAACGGCCGACACAGTCAAATGCCGGCTTGGGGTCGTTTCTTGGATAAAGACAAACTCCACATCATGACTGCGTATGTATGGGGTCTGTCCAACAAAGACGGCAAAGCACCCGTGAAAAAAGCCGAACCTGCTCCCGCACCGACACCTGCTTCTGCTGCCGCCGCATCATCTACTGACGCTTCATCTGCGTCCGCACCTGCTCAAGCTGAAAAAGCAGCTTCAGCAGCTGATGCAAAAGCGGCTGCTCCTGCCGAAGCCAAGCCGGTGGAAAAAGCAGATGCTTCTTCTGCCAAAGTGGACGGTAAAGCTGTTTTTGAAGCCAACTGTAAAATGTGTCACGGCGGTACCATCCCCGGTGCTCCAGGCATAGGCAAGAAAGATGAGTGGGCCCCGCGTATCAAACAAGGTAAGGATACCCTGCACAAACACGCGCTCGAAGGCTTTAACTCCATGCCTGCCAAAGGCGGTAACACAAGCCTGAGTGATGACGAAGTCAAAGCAGCGGTTGACTATATGGCCAACCAATCCGGCGCTAAATTCTAAACTGTAGAAATTAAAACGCACCTTTTCATAAGGTGCGTTTTTTTATGGGGTCGTCTGAAGTTGCTTTTGAAGTTGCTTTCAGACGACCTGAAGTTCATCCCGTACTTTCATTAGCGCGAAACCAAGTAGGTTCAAACCCCGCCATTGCAATGGATTTTGGGCGCGTGGATCATCTTGGGCAAGTCCGATTCCCCAGATTGCGTCAACCGGGCTGGCTTCTACTAAGATACGGCTGCCGGTGTCAATCAGAAAGCGTTTCAAATCGGGGTGTTGGATGAATTTGGCACGGTTGCCTTCGCAAACGATATCGAAGCGGCGGGCATTCCAAATGTCGTCTTTGAATCCGATGACTTGTCTCCCCAAATCCTTAGCCTGTTTGGGGTGGGCGGAAGCGATGATTTGGCGGCGGATATCGTCTGCGTCGAACAGCCTCGCTTTCTCAGCCATCATATAGTGTTCGGCAGTCGCATAGCGGATGCCGTCGATTTCAAAGGGCGCAGGATACCATTGGCTGAAGATGGCTTTATCTATCTCATTTTTATGTTTTGGCGTGTGTCCCCAGAAGTATAGATATTTCAATTTTTCTTTGCGTTGGTAGGCGGTCTTCAGGTCGGCAAGAGTGTAGGGGGCAGTCATGGTGTTTCTTTTTTATTGTTCATTAAATTCAAACGGATAGGGCGTTACCGGATTTAAGATTTATGATGAGCGCAGGTGTGGCAGATTGACTGTGAATCAGGGCAAGACGAAGCCTCAGACGGGATGAATGGGAAATACCGTGCCGATCTGTAGTTAATCCACTGTATTTCGGAAGATATATAGTGGATTAAATTTAGATCAGGACAAGGCGACGAAGCTGCAGACAGTACAGATAGTATGGCAAGGCGAGGCAACGCCGTACTGGTTTAAAGT
>JVVZ01000332.1:0-3882 GCA_001062585.1 Neisseria meningitidis | reverse complement strand
ACGCCCGATTTGACGATGCATTACTGTCCTATTTTGATTTTAATTGACTATAAAAAGGTCGTCTGAAACCCATAATCACATGGTTTCAGACGACCTTTTATCTTTCCCGTCCGCTTTTCAGACGACCTTACAACAAAAACATCGTCGCCAGCCCCAAGAAAATCAGAAAACCGCCGGAGTCCGTTACCGCCGTAATCAGCACCGAGCTGCCCAAAGCAGGGTCGCGGCCGGATTTTTCCATGATGACGGGGATGAGTACGCCGACCGAGGCGGCGAGCAAGAGGTTCAGCGTCATTGCGGCGACCATCACCAAGCCGATGCCGATGCTGCCGTACAGCAGCCATGACACCACGCCCATGACCGTTCCCCAGATGATGCCGTTGACCAGAGCGACGCCGACTTCTTTTTTCAACAAACGTCCCGCCTGCATTCCCGTCAACTGCCCCATCGCCATCGCGCGGACAATCATGGTGATGGTTTGGTTGCCGGAGTTGCCGCCGATACCGGCGACGATGGGCATCAGCGCGGCGAGTGCGACGATTTTCTCGATACTGCCTTCAAACGCGCCGATAACGCGGCTGGCGAGAAAGGCGGTGCAGAGGTTGACGGCAAGCCACATCCAGCGGTTTTTCACCGAATCCCACACAGGCGCAAACAAATCTTCCTCTTCCTGCAAACCCGCCATGTTCAACATATCCGCTTCCGATTCTTCGCGGATAACGTCCACCATCTCGTCGATGGTAATCCTGCCGATGAGCTTTTTGTTTTCATCGACAACGGGCGCGGTAACCAAGTCATAACGTTCGAACGCCTGCGCCGCTTCTTCCACGTCGTCTTCGGGCCGGAAGCGCACGACTTCGGTCGCCATCACGTCCGCCACCAAGTCTTCGGGATCGGCAACCAAAAGTTTGCGGATGGGCAGCACGCCTTGCAGGATGTCGTTTTCATCGACCACGAAAATCTTGTCGGTATGATCGGGCAGGCTCTCGAAACGGCGCAGGTAACGCAGCACCACTTCACAGGCAACGTCGGCGCGGATGCTGACCAACTCGAAGTCCATAATCGCGCCGACTTGGTTGTCTTCATACGACATCGCCGCCTTGACTTGGGCGCGCTCTTCCTCGTCGCGCGTCTGCAAGGCTTCATAGACCACTTGGTGCGGCAAATCACCCGCCAGCTCCGCCAGCTCGTCCGCATCCAAGTCATCGACCGCCGCCAACAGCTCGTCTTTGTCCATCGACTCGATCAGCGTTTCGCGCACCGCGTCGGACACTTCCAGCAATACTTCGCCGTCGTCTTCAGGCGTGACCAGCAGCCAGACGATATTACGCTCGCGCGGCGGCAACGATTCCAACACTGCCGCCACGTCGGCAGGGTGCAGCTCGTTCAAAAGAACGGTCAGCTCGGTAAATTTGTCGCGCAACGCCTCGTCCTCAATCGGCACGCCTTCCTCAATTTGCGGGAAGGCGGGCGAAAGGATTTCGCACAGCGCGTGGATACGGTCGAAATCGGCGGAAACGCGCTCTACGTCGCTTTCGATACCGTCGCTTTCAAGGTTCGGAGGGGTTTGTTCGATGCTCATAAATGCTCCGCCCGCCGGATGCGGGAGGGCATTTCGGCGGGATGGTTATCGTGTATTTCGGGATAAACCGGAAGGGAAGTTCAGTAAAAACGAACTGGGAAGGTCCATAATAAAAGCCTGCTGATTCAGGCGTCGTGTTGGAAACGGAGCGTATTTTACCGCGTTTCGAGGCGGTTTACTATTTTTAACTGAAAAGGTCGTCTGAAATGTATAAATTTCAGACGATCTTTCAACACCTTATTAAGGTAAAACACCTAATTTTTCAAGAATTTCAACTTTTTTAAGATCTAACGCACTTAGTTTCTCGATCAGTTTATTATATTTCTCTTCCGACTCCATTATTTCTTTGGGAAACTCGTTGGTTAATTGGCTAAATAACAATTTCCCGTCATCATCAAAATATTCTTCCTCTCCACCAAAAACGGATCCATGAACTTGAATCATTTTCTTACCATTAGGATAAAAAAACGTAGTGAGTGCATTTTTCTCTTCAAGATCGGTTTCACTCGCCATGACCAGTTTGCCATCCACATAATTGCCATAGACAACTTCATTGCGCGCAACATTTTTTTGCTTGAAATTGTATAGTTTCCCATCTTCTGAGTATGAAGTTACGACACCGTCTACAGCTTCTGAAGAATTAAAGTTTTTCTCATTTTTAACCGAGATCACAGCCGGGTCGATTTGTTTAGTTCCACTATCCTGATAAAAATCCTGAATCACTAAGTTTCCATCAGCGGTCTTACCCAAAATCTCGCGATAAAAACCTCCTTTAGCAGGACGTTTTACCAGTTTGAATTTGGGCGTAAAGTAATAGACTTTCTTCTCTTGTAACGGAACATCAATTAATTTGGATGTTTTAGCGACGGAATATTTTTCCCAATCTTGCGCACTGGCAGGAATAGGAAGCGCAGTTTTGCCTGTTTTGTATACACTAGATTGGTGGTGATGAGATGCAAAACTTACCTCTGAATTATCCTTAATTGCCGAGCAGGCACTCAATGCGCCTGCAACAAATAAAACAATCAATAATTTTTTCATAAAATTCCTTTTAAAAAAACATCATCTGAATACTGGCAGCGTGAATAACTATAAAAGATGGAAGGTTATCTAAAAATTTTTCTAAGCAATTTTACCATGAATAATGTTATTTCCATATTTTGTATTGTCTATTTTGTAAAAGTCTCAGCTTTCCAGAAAACACTTCTATGATCCAATCCCAATGGATCAATCCATAAAGTTGGATTGACAACATAGGCAACAAATTTCCCCCGCCTTTCAAACCAATCGGATCTTGACTTACAAACCGCCCGATTTCAGGGTCGTAATAGCGGAAACGGTTGTAGTGTAGCCTGCTTTCTTCGTCGTAATACTGACCTTGGAAGCAGTTTATTACCGTTGTCAGCGATAGAACTAACTATATTAGGCAATTAGATAGATACTTCTTTCCTACTTTCAATCAATTTTTTCCATTGATATAAAAGGGACAAAAAGTATTCAAAGTCATAAATAGTTACTTCCATTTCAGTAAATTCGTTAAAAATATTTATCTTATCTTTTGTTATGGAAATTGTGTGGGCATTACCCGTACCTTCCCAAATTTCTATCTTACCGTTTTGAACTTGACTAATATTGTCTATTATTAAATCAACAGTATTTTCTACTCCCATGACATCTTCTTCCAGAAAATCTGCAATTATTTCATCAGAAAATTTTAAATTGTTACGTTTGACTCTGCAGATGTTATAACTATCTATATAAAATACATAAAAATCCTTAATAAATCGGATATGCTGTATTAATATCATATCCTTTTTGATTAACATATCCTGAGATTATAACACCGCTAGTTGATACTCCAGAAAATTTATTTCCAGTAATACAACCATTATGATATGCACTTTTAATCTCAGAAATTACTCGACTTCGAGACCATGTTTTAGGATAAAACGATGAATCTACCGTTTTTTTAATCCATTTTCCTTTTGTGAAATCAAAAATTTCAACATTTCCTACATATACCCCATGTAGATTCTGTTTCTGAGTAATATTCGTAATTCTTGCTCTAGTATTATGCCCAATTGATCCTTCATGATGAAATCCCGTTGCCTGCCCTTTACGATTAATTTCCCCATGAAAAATATGTTCCGAGACCTTTGCAAAAAAGTCCTCCTCCCGACAACCGAAACCTCAACACAGTTTTTCGTCTATTTCCGCCCCAATCACTCCTTAATTCTACCCCAATACCCCCTTAATCCTCCCCGGATACCCCATAATCAGGCATCCGGGCCGCCTTTTAG
>JVVZ01000331.1:0-428 GCA_001062585.1 Neisseria meningitidis | reverse complement strand
AACATTCCTTTCTTAGGGGAAAGCTATCTAAACTAAACTTTCAGATAACCTTAACTCATTCTTTAACTTTTATCTGATAAAATTTCTTATGATCCTTCTTTCCCAATCCTAAAAATCCTCCTGGCCCTCTTATATAATAAGAGATTTCAATCGTAATATCCTGTTTGGTCTGTGGAGTTCCAGAAATATGAACCGTATCATACCATTCATCGATGGGCTTTACAGTCAACCCCGAATTCAGAGGATTCATTTTTACTTTGAAATAATCAGGATAAGTAGCTTGGTTAGCCACATTAAATTCTATGAAATATGGCTTATTTAATTCTGCATCAGGCAATGATTCGACTTTTGGTGTGACAGTACAGCTCGCAGTAAAGCAAGCTAGAGCAAATATAAACAATCTTTTCATTTTCTTTTTTCCTATGTTA
>JVVZ01000330.1:0-9233 GCA_001062585.1 Neisseria meningitidis | reverse complement strand
TGTACTGCCTGCGGCTTCGTCGCCTTGTCCTGATTTAAATTTAATCCACTATAAGAGCGGGCATGGATGGTTTGGATATGGAAAAGGTCGTCTGAAAACTGGTTTTCAGACGACCTTTTGACTTTTTAGCTGATTTTAAGGCTGGTAGCTGGGTTTCATGCCGTTGGGCAGGAGTTGCCAGACGTAGCCTGTGGTTTTCATTTTGCCGGCAACTTCGCCTGCTTCGTCGCCGTAGCCCCAGAAGTAGTCCACGCGGACGGCGCCTTTGATGGCGCTGCCTGTGTCTTGCGCCATGATGAGGCGGTTGAGGGCTTTTTTGGTGGTCGGATGGGCGGTGGCGACAAACAGCGGCGCGCCTAAGGTGATGTAGTGGCGGTCGATGGCGCCTGCGTATTCACCCAAGAGCGGTGTGCCCAATGCGCCGACCGGGCCGGCTTCGCTGCTGCCGGTCAGTTCGCGGAAGAAGACGTAGCTGGGGTTTTGTCCCAAGACTTCGGCGAGGCGGCCGGGGTTTTGCTTCATGTAGGCTTTGATGCCCTGCATGCTGGTTTGTGCGAGGGGGAGGTAGCCTTTGTCCGCCATGTAGCGTCCGATGGAGATGTAGGGGTGTTCGTTTTTGTCGGCAAATCCGACGCGGATGTATTTGCCGGACGGGGTTTTCAGACGACCTGAACCTTGGATGTGCATGAAGAAAAGTTCGACGGGGTCTTCTGCGTAACCGAGGATGGGAGCTTTGCCGTTGAGCGCGCCTCCGTTGATTTGGTTGCGGGTGTAATAAGGAACGAAGCGGCTGCCTTCAAATCTGCCT
This sequence comes from Neisseria meningitidis, assembly GCA_001062585.1. Classification (GTDB taxonomy): domain Bacteria; phylum Pseudomonadota; class Gammaproteobacteria; order Burkholderiales; family Neisseriaceae; genus Neisseria; species Neisseria meningitidis_D. The sequence continues at coordinate 8,425 of JVVZ01000330.1, read as the reverse complement.
TTGAGGGCGGTGCTGCGGGCGGTAATGGGGAACTGGGACAGGTCGGCGGTGTGTGTGCCGCTGTTGTCGATGACGCCGCTGTTGGCACCGGTTTGTCGGATGCGGACGGTGGCTTTGCTGCCTCTCAAATTGGCGGAAAGTGGGATGGAAACGAAGTCGTTGGGGATGCCGTAGATGGGGAAGCGGGCTTTGCTTGTGGCTTTGTCATCGCCGAGCAGGACGGGCTCGTAGTAGCCGGTGATGGTGCCTGCGGGGTTGCCGTTGTTGCTGACCTGCCAAGGGGTGAAATAGCGTTCGAAGAAATGTTTGGCTTGGAAATGGTGGAGGGGCGTCTGCATGGCTTGGGCGCAGACATCTTGCCAGCCTGCGCGGTTTTTGAGTTTCTCGCAGCCTAAGCGGAAGGATTGGAGGCTTTTGGCGAAGTGTTGGGTGTTCCAGTGCGGCAGTTCTTGGTGGGACACGACGGTGTAGGTCGCGCCGCCGCCGCTGACAGTGGTGCCGGCGGGGTCGGGCGTGCCGGTGGGGCGGTCGGGGCCTTTGACGGTGGTGGTGTCGACTTCGGGGAGGTTTTTGATGCGTTTGCTCGGGCAGGCGGAGAGGACGGCTGCGGCGATGGTGAGGAGTGTGATGCGGTATAGGTGTTTTTTCATAATGCTGTCTTAAAGGTCGTCTGAAATCTGCCGCCGGATAGGGTGAAACGTATCAAGCGGCTGCGCCGACTTGCTTGGGATGTACTCAGAAAGTCGGTTCGCATCGGATGAACAGATTTGCAGACGGGATATTTGGTCCGTTTATTCAAGAGCTTGGGATTTTAACACAGTTTGCCTGCCTGCTTCGGCGGTATGAAAAAGGTCGTCTGAAAACCTTGTATATCGGTTTTCAGACGACCTTTGCCGTATCTTGAAGCCAATCTTATTTCTGATTGTCTTCGATGATTTTTTTGAGGTGCGGCATGGGGCTGTATCCGCTTTGGCTGCGGCCGTTCGGGAAGACGAGGGTAGGTGTGCCGTTGAAGCCGAATTGTTCGCCCAAAGAAGTAGTTTCGGCAACGGGATTGTCGCAATTGGCTTTGCCGCTCGGGAATTGGCCTTTGCGCATCCAGTCGGTCCAGGCTTGGGTCGGGTTGGGCTGGCACCACAGGATTTCGGCTTTACGCGCGGCATCGGGGTGCAGGCTCGGAATCGGCATCATGAAGTTGTAGATCGTGATGTCGGTCATTTTTTCAAACTCGTGTTCCAAGCGTTTGCAGTACGGGCAGTCGGGGTCGGAGAAGACGGCGACTTTCAGCTTGCCGTTGCCGCGCACTTCTTTAATCGCTTTGTCCAAAGGCAGGGAGGCGAAGTCGATTTTGTTCAAATCGGCGGCGCGTTCGTCGGTCAGGCTTTTGCGCGTGTTGACGTCGATGAGATCGCCAACGAACATATAGTCGCCTTTGGCATCGGTGTAAATGATTTGTTTGCCGCTGACAACGACTTCATAAATGCCTTGAATAGGGGTTTCGCTGACGCTGATGACTTTCAGGCCTTGGGATTCGTAAATTTTTTCGAGGCGGGCTTTCAAGGCTTCGCCGACTTTGCCTTGTACGGGGGCGGCGGGCTTGGCGGCTGAAGAGGGCGCTGCATTTGCCTGTGAAACGGGCGTTTGCCCGCACGCGGTCAGTGAGATCAGAGCGATGGGGGCTAAGATTTTGATTAGTTTGGTTTTCATTTTTAAGTATAGGCGTGTGTCAAGAAAACCGCATTGTATCAAACCTCTGTCATGCCTGCATTGTATTGAGGCTCAATTTATCGTCTGAAAATAGCTTTCGGCTGTTAAAATACGCAAAAAAACGATTTGCTTGCCTGTATGATCTACCACCGCATCGCCGTAAACGTGCCGCTTTCAGACGGCCTTTTGACTTATTCCTATTCCGAGCCGCTGCCGCAGGGAACGCGGGTGCTTGTGCCTTTCCGCAACAAGACCGTGGTCGGGATTGTGTGGGAAACGGATATTGCGCCCGATATGGATGCGGCGCGGATTTTGGGCGTTCAGACGGCCTTTTCGGACGAGCCGCCGCTGCCTGAAAACTGGCGTGATTTGCTCTCGTTTACGTCGCGTTATTACCACTATCCGACGGGGCAGGCGGTGTTTGCCGCGCTGCCGCAGGGTTTGAAGGAAACACGCGCGGTGGAAATGCCGCAGCCGCCGTTGTTTTACGCGCTGAACGAAGCGGGCAGGGCGCAAACGCCGCCGCCGGCGCGGTTCAACAAAAAAGCGGCTCTGTGGGACGCGCTATTGTCGGGCGGGATGACGATGGCGGCGTTGAAGCAGGTGAACGCGCAGGCGGCGAAATTAATTGAGGATTGGGCGGAGCAGGGCTGGATTGAAACGACGGAAGCGGCAAAGCCTGTATTGAGGTCGTCTGAATTTCAGCTCAACGCCGACCAGCAACGAGCTTCCGATGAAATTCAGACGACCTTCGGCAGCTTCCAGCCGTTTCTGCTGTACGGCATTACCGGCAGCGGTAAGACCGAGGTGTATTTCGATGCGATGGCGAAAGTGTTGGCGCAGGGGCGGCAGGTGTTGTTTTTGTTGCCCGAAATCAACCTCACGCCGCAGCTTTTGAAGCGGGTGGAAGACCGTTTTGCCGACGTGCCGACTGCCGTGTTGCACAGCCAGATGGCGGCAGGCAAGCGCACGCAGGATTATCTGCGCGCAATGTTGGGGCAGGCGAAGTTGGTCATCGGCACGCGGCTGGCGGTGTTCACGCCGATGGATAATGTCGGGCTGATTGTGGTCGATGAAGAACACGACGGCTCGTTCAAACAGGACAACGAATTGCGCTACCACGCCCGCGATTTGGCGGTGTGGCGGGCGAAGCAGAGCGGCTGTCCCGTCGTATTGGGCAGCGCCACGCCCAGCTTGGAGAGCTGGCACAAGGCGCAAAGCGGCGCGTACCGCCTGCTGCAATTGACCGAACGCGCCCATACCGCCGCGCAACTGCCGCAAGTGGACATCCTCAACGTAGGTCGTCTGAAACTCGACAACGGCTTCTCGCCGCAAGCCTTGCAGCTTTTGAAACAGAACTTCGAAGCGGGCGGCATGTCGCTGGTGTACCTCAACCGGCGCGGTTTCGCGCCCGCGCTGTTTTGCGGCGACTGCGGCCATACCTTCGGCTGCCCGAACTGCTCCGCCAAAATGGTGCTGCACCAACGCGCCCGCCAACTGCGCTGCCACCACTGCGACCACCGCGGACCCATCCCGTTCAAATGCCCCGACTGCGGCAACCAGGACCTGACCGCCGTCGGCCACGGCACGCAGCGCGTCGAAGAAACCTTGCGCGCCTTCCTGCCCAAGGCCGCCGTCGTCCGCGTCGACAGGGACAGCACCGCGCACAAAAACGACTGGGCGGATTTGTACCGCCGTATCGCCGACAACGAAATCGACATTCTGGTCGGCACGCAGATGCTCGCCAAAGGCCATGATTTCGCGCGGCTCAACCTCGTTATCGTATTGAACGCCGACGGCAGCCTGTACAGTGCGGACTTTCGCGCGCCGGAAAGGCTGTTCGCCGAGCTGATGCAAGTGTCCGGCAGGGCGGGGCGCGCCGACAAACCCGGCAAGGTGCTGATACAGACCCAACTGCCCGAACATCCCGTCTTCGCCGCCGTCAAAGCGCAGGACTACGCCGTGTTTGCCGAAAACGAATTGAACGAGCGGCAAATGTTCGCCATGCCGCCCTTCGGTTTTCAGACCGCCGTCCGCGCCGACGCGCCGCGCGTTGCCGATGCGATGGAATTTCTCAACGCCGCCAAAGAAACCCTCGCCCCGCTTTTGCCCGAAAGCGTTTCCCAGTTCGGCGCCGCCCCCATGCTGATGGTGCGCCTCGCTGAACGCGAACGCGCGCAAATTTTCCTCGAATCAACATCCCGACAGGATTTGCACCGCGCCGTGAGTTTGTGGGTGCAGGTGTTGCAGCAAAACCGCGACGGCAAAATCAGATGGTCGGTGGATGTGGACGCGCAGGAGGCGTAAGCAGAATAGGGAAGGGGTCGTCTGAAAAAGCGGAAGAGGCATTTTCAGACGACCTTTTTGTTTAAACCATCTTTCTGGTTTGTGAAACGTGGCAAGGCCGGGATGGGCAGGGTTGCGCCTGCATTGAAAAACAGTTGAGCCTTCACAAAAGCCCTACGATAAAATACGCGGCATGAAAGCCTGATGCTGCGCCACAGTTTGCAGTTCAGGCTTTGCCGACATATCGCCCATTTTGAGTTCCATACGGAGTTTGCATGTATATAGGACGCTTCGCCCCCAGCCCTACGGGTTTGCTGCACATAGGCTCGCTGCTGACCGCTTTGGCTTCTTATGCCGATGCGCGCGCCAACGGCGGCAAGTGGCTGGTGCGTATGGAAGACTTGGATCCGCCCAGGGAAATGGCGGGCGCCGCCGCGCATATTTTGCACACATTGGAAGCGTTCGGCTTTGAATGGGACGGCGAAGTCGCCTACCAAAGCCGACGAAACGGGCTGTATCAAGAGGCATTGGGTCGTCTGAAAAGCGAAGGGCTGGTATATCCTTGTTATTGCAGCCGTAAAGACTGGCAGGCGGCGGCAACGGCGGGGGCGGACGGATTTGTGTATAACGGGCGTTGCCGCGTTCCGGCGCAAAGGCCTGAAGCGAATGGGAAAACGCCTGCTTGGCGGATTGCCGTTCCCGACAGGATAATCGGTTTTCAGGATGGAATTGTCGGCTATTACGCCCAAAATCTGGCACACGATATCGGCGATTTTGTCCTGCTGCGGGCGGACGGTTTTTGGGCGTATCAACTTGCCGTAGTTGCGGACGATGCCGAACAAGGAGTCACGCATATCGTGCGCGGACAGGATTTGCTGGTGTCCACGCCGCGTCAGATTTATTTGCAGCAATGTCTCGGCGCGAACACGCCGCATTACGCGCACCTGCCTTTGCTGGTGAATTCGCAGGGGCAGAAATGGTCCAAACAAACGCTTGCTCCCGCCTTGGATTTGAACCGGTGCGAAGCGCTTTTGCGGCAAGTGATGCGTTATCTCAATCTTCCCGACGCGCCCGAGGTTGACCGACCCGAAGAATTGTTGGCGTGGGCGGTTTTACATTGGGAGATACGGGCGATACCGGTTAATGACATAGTCACGGAGTAAATTTGTAAATTTGCAACAAATTACTTGAGGTATTACTTAAATTTTTTAATTTTTGTAAGTAATCGCTTGTTTTTTGGATAAAGTTAACAGAATTAAGGTATATTCCTAAACACCTCAAGACCACTTTCATTTCAGATGAATGTTTGGCCTGTCTGTCAAAACGGCAGAAAGAGGCAACCGTATGAGAAAAATGTTTCAACATACCGAAAACACGCGGGCACGTTGTGTATTGATTTAAAGTTCACATTCGTATTTAAAATAACAAAGAAAAAAAGATTATGTTAAGTGCCATTATTGTTGAAGACGAAGTGCTGGCAGCAGAGCGTTTACGGGTCTTACTTGAAGAATGCAATGTCGTCTTGCTTAATGTATTCCACCATGCCCAGCCGGCATTGGATTGGTTGAGCATACATGAAGCAGATATCGTATTCGCCGATATCGGCCTGCCTGAAATCAACGGTTTGGAGTTTGTCGAGCGCATCAAGCGCGGTGCCAAACGCCAGCCCGAAATTATTTTCACCACCGCCTATGAAGAACACGCCCTGCGTGCCTTCGAATTGGCTGCCGCCGACTACCTGCTCAAGCCCATCAGAATGACCCGTCTGCAAGCGGCGCTTGACCGCGTCGGCGAAAAATACCGCGAAAAAGCCGACGATTTCACCCATTTCACCGTCTTCAGCCGTGATCTGATGATTGAAATCCCATGGCAGCAGGCGCGTTATTTATTGGCGGAACATAAAACCGTATTCCTGATTACCGGCGACGGGCAGCGATACGAATTGCCCAAAACGCTGGTTTCGTGGGAAGAGCTGCTCGGAGACAAAGTGATCCGCATCCACCGCAACGCCATCGTGTTCCGACACACCTTAGACTGCCTTATCCGCTTGGATGAAGAGGAAGACGAGAGCAATGCCATTTGGGGCGCGAAGGTTTTGGACGTACCCAAACCGCTTCCCGTCAGCCGCCGCCAATTGGCGACCCTGCGCAAAATTCTGAAAAAACAAATCTGATGGCGGATTTGCCCCATCATCAACAAAGCCCTGCCGTTTGGCAGGGCTTTTGTTTTTCAGACGACCTCTTGTCGTGAACCGGCACGGTAGTCGTAACAAGGCGGCAGGGTAGCGGATAGATAAGATTAGGATAAGGCGGGGCAACAGGTTATCCCGTTTTCCGAACCTTATCGCGATACGCCGTCATTCGCCGTTTTATCATGATCCCGCACGATTTTGTCGTACACGGCTTCGGGCAGGTAGCGGCGTATCATGTCGCGCCAGCCGTCGGGGCCGACCAAACCTTTGACCATGGTGGAAGACACTTCCGCAATTTCGCGCGGCGGCATCAGAAAGACCGTTGAAATTTCGGGTGCAAGGTCGCTGTTGATATAGCGCATGGAGCGTTCGTATTCGTAGTCGGCGGCAGAACGGATGCCGCGAACGATAAATCCCGCGCCGATTTCGCGCGCGTAGCGGACAAGGAAGCGGTTTTCAAATACACAGATGCGGACGTTGGGGAAGTCGCCCGTAATCGCTTCGAGCATGGCGCGGCGTTCGTCTATGGTGTAGGTGTTGCGTTTTTCAGGATTGATGCCGATGGCGACGACGAGTTCGTCAAAAAGCGCCTGCGCTTCTTTTATCATCCAAAGATGACCGAGTGTCGGCGGATCGAAACTGCCTGCGTAAACAGCGCGGCGCGGGGGAATCGTTTTCATGGAAAGTAGAATGAGTGATGGCAGCCGTCAGCATAGCGGGCGGGGGCGGGAATGTCAAAAAGGTCGTCTGAAACACAAAATCAGTCCGTATTGGGGCGAAACCGGGTTTTCAGACGACCCATTCATTAAAACATGATTGATATGAAATCAAACGCCGGAAAGATTCGCTTCAGGCGGTTTAAAGCAATAACGCGGCGACACCGGATAGCCTTCCTTTACTTCGAAATCCTTTAATAGCATAATAAATAGAAATTATTATCAAAATTTATCCGTCTTAGACAAATGGGCGAAAGTGCATTTGTATAGTGGATTAAATTTAAATCAGAACAAGGCGACGAAGCTGCAGACAGTACAGATAGTACTGCAAGGCGAGGCAACGCCGTACTGGTTTAAAGTTAATCCGCCATATTTCAGACGGATTCGATATGGAGATTGGAAAATGGAACTGAAAAGACGTGATTTCTTAAAAATGACTGCCGCGCTGGCTGCGGCAGGTGTTTCACCTTCGCTGTTGGCGGCGGGGAAAGAGCAATTTACCATTTACGGCGCGCCGGCGATGCCCAGCGTAACCATTGCCGTAGCGGCGTTGCAAGGCAAGCTGGCGAAGCAGGCGGATGTGTCGCTCAAGGTTTGGCGCTCGCCCGACCAGCTTCGCGCGGGCGTGGCGAGCGGGCAATTTAAAGTGATGATGAGTCCGAGCAATGTCGGCGTGAACCTGCGCAACCAAGGGCAGAAAGTCGGCATGGTGAATATTTTGACCAACGGCATCACGCAGTTGGTCTGCAAAGGCAGCGCGATTGCCTCGCCGCAGGATTTGGTCGGCAAAAAAATCCTCGTGCCGTTTAAAAACGACATGCCCGACATCGTGCTGCAAGCCTTGTTGAAAAAACTGAAAATCGACGCGCACAAAGTCGGCATCACCTACACCGCCACGCCGCCGGAAGCAGTCGGCCTATTTTTGAGCAAGGAATACCACGCCGCCATCCTGCCCGAACCGATGGCGAGCGCCAGCATGCTCAAAGGCAAAACCATGGGCGTAAACGTCGTGCGCGGTTTTGACTTAGTGAAAGCATGGGGGCAGGCGTTTGACACCAAACCGCTGATTCCGATGGCGGGCATCATCGCCAACGAAGAGTATTTCCACGCGCACAAGGCGCAGTTCGACATCTTCCATCAGGATTTGAAAAACGCGCTCAACTGGATACTCGCCAACCGCCAAAGCGCGGCGAAAATCGGCAAAAACTACCTCCCCGCCCCCGAACCCGCCCTAGTCATGGGCTTGGACGGCGCGCGGCTGACGGTAACCAAAGGCAGCGAAGTGAAGAACGAGATTTTGAAGTTTTACGAAATCCTGATGCAGTTCAACCCGAAACTCTTGGGCGGCAAGCTGCCGGATAACGGGTTCTTCTTGGCTTAAACGTGGGGGGCGTCTGAAAAGGGTAGGGTGGTTGTGAATAACTGATTTATCATTTTTCAGACGACCTGTCAGATAATAGTCAGAACAGCAGCGTAGCAACTGTATTTTTCACCCCGTCGGGCAAAAATACCAAAACTCAAATCA
>JVVZ01000329.1:0-5984 GCA_001062585.1 Neisseria meningitidis | reverse complement strand
GCCGCAGACAGTACAGATAGTACGGCAAGGCGAGGCAACGCCGTACTGGTTTAAGTTAATCCACTATAAATCAGGATTGGATTGTCAGGATTACCATGTTTCAGCTTGCCTATTTTCAAATGGTCGGTGCCGGCAAGGCACGCAATCAGGACGCCTTGTTTGACGGCACGGCGGTGCGTCAGGTCAGGCTGCACAAAACCCGCGTGTCCGAGGCGGACGATGCCGTTCGGCTGGCAGTGGCCGACGGTGTATCCAGCAGCCCTGCCGCGCATCTTGCCAGCCGGTTTTGGTTGGACGCCTTCGTGCGCGAGGGCGATGCGGAAGGGCGTTTCCTGCGAAGGTTGCACGGCAACTTCTGCGACACGCTTGCAGAGGAATATTTCGGCTCGTCCTCGACTTTCGCGTCGGCAGTCGTCGAGTCGGACGGTTTGTGCCGCATCTGCAATGTCGGCGACAGCCGTGTTTACCATATATCGGCAGAGGGGCGTTGGCGGCAGGTAAGCCATGACCACACTGTGTTGGCGGATTTAATCGAGCAGGGGGAAGCGCGGGCAGATACGGAATACGCCGATATGTACTATGCTTTGGCGCACTGCCTGATAGCGGATGACGAAGAAACCCATTTTAAAATTTTTACCGATTCATTTGCTCTGCAAAGAGGCGAGGCAGTTTTGGTTTGTTCTGACGGTCTGCACGATGCGCTATCTCATGAACGCTTGGAAGCATTATGGAACGTCTCCCCGTCTTTGTCTGATAAGTTGGAAGCCTTACGCCGTGCAGTAAAAAAGGTTCCCTATCATGACGATTGTTCGGTGGCGGTATGCCTGCGGCAAGGATAGTGAACCAATCCTAAAATTGTTTACGCAGTTTCTTGAGAGTATTTCAAAGAATTGGGTGTAAAGGGTCGTCTGAAAAGGGATGCTTAGACCAATTTACATATAACGCATCACATATTTCAACCATCTCATCAACGCCGCCAGCAGTATGCCGATCGACAATCCCACCAAGGCTGCCTGCCACGTCCATTTGATCAATAGCGCGCTGACCAAACCGCCGATTGCGCCGCACAGATATTTGTCGCGCCGTTTGAATTCCGTTGTCTGCTCGGCTAAATCTTCTTCGATAAAACAAATTGCGAAGAGTGTAGCCAATGCCAGACAGAAGCCGATAATAGGGAGCCAAGGTGTATCAATGTGACCAAGGACTTTATCCAGAATCATATCTCCGCCGTACATCAGTCCGAGAACAGTGGCGATAACCAGCAATATCACATAGCCCGCCATGTTACTGGTGACGAGCCAGTCAAGAATTCGTTCGCATAGTTTTTTGAGAAACTTCATGGGGTTTGTTGTGTTGGTAAGTGCAGAATGCTGCTTTTGTTTGAATCAGTAATCAATCTGTTGAGACATAAATTGCCTAATAAGCAATTGCAATAATCAAAAATTTTATTTTAAATTATAAATGTGGTAATGGTGTTGCCAGAGCGGGATTGATATAATTTCCAGTTTGCAAAGAATAGCTTGGAGAAGTCTGATGTCTCAAGTCTACAACGAAAACTCCCGCGTCAAAATCCCTGCCATTTTGCACCTGATGCGGTTGGGCTACGATTACCTCTCGCTCAAAAACGAAAATTGGGACAAACAAACCAACATCTTCCCCGAAATCTTTATAGAAAGCCTCTGTCGCATCAATCCCGATTTATCACCGGACGATGCACACCGCCTGCTCGCCGACATACGCTTAGAGCTGGATAACGAAGACTTGGGGCAAAAATTTTACGAGCGCCTCACCAATCAATCCGGCGGCAAGAAGCTGATCGACTTCCAAAATTTCAATAACAACAGCTTCCACGTTGTAACCGAATTGCCCTGCATCAATGGCGACGAAGAATTCCGCCCCGACATTACCCTGCTGGTAAACGGCATGCCTTTGGTCTTTATCGAAGTCAAAAAGCCCAACAACAAAGGCGGCATCGGCGAAGAGCGGGAGCGCATGGGCAAACGCGCGAAAAATCCCAAATTCCGCCGTTTCATCAACATCACCCAATTCATGATTTTTTCCAACAACATGAAATACGACGACGGCGCAACCGAGCCGGCGCAAGGCGCGTTTTACGCCTCGTCTGCTTACGGCAAGCCAGTGTTCAACTACTTCCGCGAAGAGCATAAATTAAATCTTGCCGAATTATTGAACACGCTTTCGGACGACCTCGAAAACAAAGTCCTGCAAGACAACAACCTGCCCGTTATCAAACACAGCCCCGAATTTATCAGCAATAAATCGCCCGATACGCCGACCAACCGCATCCTGACTTCGCTACTTTGCCGCGAACGCCTCGCCTTTCTCCTGCAACACGGGCTGACCTACGTTAAAGGTAACCAAGACGCGCTGCAAAAACACATCATGCGCTATCCGCAGCTATTTGCCACCCTCGCTATCGAAAAACATTTATTAAACGGCGGCAAAAAAGGTGTTATTTGGCACACCCAAGGCTCCGGTAAAACCGCGCTTGCCTATTACAACACCCGTTACTTGACCCACTATTACGCCAAACAGGGCATCGTGCCGAAATTCTATTTCATCGTGGACAGGCTCGATTTATTGAAACAGGCGCAGCGGGAATTTACCGCCCGCGACTTAATCGTCCATACCATCGACAGCCGCGAAGCCTTTGCTGCCGACATCAAATCCGCCCAAACCCTGCACAACCACGCAGGTAAAGCGGAAATCACTGTCGTTAACATCCAAAAATTCAAAGACGACCCCGATGTCGTCGCCCGTAACGACTACGACCTCGCCATCCAGCGCGTCTATTTTCTCGACGAAGTACACCGCAGCTACAACCCCAAAGGCTCGTTTCTTGCCAACCTCAACCAGTCCGACCTGAATGCCGTCAAAATCGGGCTGACCGGCACGCCGCTTATTGGCGTAACCGCAGGCAACGTTAACACCCGCGAGCTCTTCGGCGACTACATTCACAAATACTATTACAACGCCTCCATCGCCGACGGCTACACCCTGCGCCTGATTCGCGAGGCCATCAGCAGCCAATACAAAGCCGAATTGCAGGCTGCATTGGCGCAGCTTGAAGTTGAAAAAGGCAGCTTTGACCGCAAAGAAATCTACGCTCATCCGCACTTCGTCCGCCCAATGCTTGACTACATCTTGGACGACTTCGCCAAATTCAGAAAAACCAACCAAGACGACAGCCTCGGCGCCATGGTCGTTTGCGACAGCGCAGAACAGGCGAGGCAACTCTTTGACCATTTTCAGACGGCCTCAGACCACAATCTCACCGCCGCGCTGATATTACACGACGTTGGCACCAAAGACGAACGCGACCAATGGGTTAAAGACTTCAAAGCAGGCAAAACCGACATCCTGTTTGTGTACAACATGCTTTTGACCGGCTTTGACGCGCCGCGCTTGAAAAAACTTTACCTAGGCAGACTGATAAAAGCCCATAACCTTTTACAAACCCTGACCCGCGTCAACCGCACCTACAAATCTTACCGTTACGGCTATGTTGTTGATTTTGCCGACATTCAAAAAGAATTCGACAAAACCAACCGCGCCTATTGGGACGAACTTTCCAAAGAATTGGGCGACGAAATCGACAGCTACAACCAGCTTTTCAAAACCGTCGAAGAAATCGAAGAGGAAATCACCGGCATCAAAAACGCCCTGTTTGACTTCGACACTGAAAACGCCGAGGTATTTTGCAGTCAAATCAACCAAATAGACGACAAAAAACAGCTTCTCGCCCTCAAAAAAGCCCTGCAAACCGCCAAAGAGCTGTACAACGTCCTGCGACTGCAAGGCAGCCACGAATTTCTCGCGCATCTGGATTTTGACAAGCTCAATCTTTTGTACCGCGAAACCGCCGCCCGTCTGGATACCTTAAACCTCGCTGAAAAACTACAGCAGGGCGACACCGCCCATTTGCTCAATGAAGCGCTGGAAGACGTTTACTTCCAGTTCGTCAAAATCGGCGAAGCCGAACTCAAACTTGCCGACGATTTGAAAGACATCATGCGTAAAGTGCGCGAAGGGCTGGCGGGCAACTTCGACCAAGAAGACCCCGAATACATCAGCCTGCGTGAAGAGCTGGAACGCATCTTCAAGAAAAAGAACCTCGCCGAAGTCGGGCAGGAAGAAATGCAGGCAAACATCGCCACACTCGAAACCGTCTATGCCCGAATCAAAGAGCTGAACCGCCAAAACGACCTTTTACGGCATAAATACGGCGGCGACGCCAAATATGCCCGCATCCACAAACGCCTGCGCGAAAACCCTGCTCTCTACGGCGACAAACTCAAAGTCTTCAACGCGCTGAACGGTGTAAAAACCGACGCTGACCAAAAAGTGCTGGATATGGAGCAGATTTTGGACAACCAAAATTACTTTGAAAAACAAATGCAGGGCATCGTATTAAAACGCTTTAGAACAGAGCAACAATTCCCCGTTCAACCCGCAGACATCCAAGCCATCAACCGCCTGTTGGTGCGGGAATATTTAAAAGAAAGCGGGCGGATTTGAGGAAGTGGTTTCAGGTAGCCTTTACGGGCGTATTGCATACGTCCAGGCGTGGACAATAAAAAGTGCGGTCGGATTTTGAAATGTTTTTCAGACAGCCTTTATTATTGGGTAAGTGTTTTTGCTTACTGAAAATGCCGACAATTTTAAATAATAGTTAAGGTGGAAGTTTTTTGGGATTAGTGGTTAATTAAAAGATTGAGAGATAAAAAATATGAGTGAGTGGGCAACATATACAATTTCTGAAGTATGCAGAAGATTTAGTAGTGGCAAAGGAATAACAGCTAGTCAAATATTTGAAATAGGGGCATATCCTGTTTTTGGTGGAAATGGAATCAGAGGCTATACAGATACTTACAATTTTGAAGGGGAATGCGCAATTATTGGTCGTCAAGGTGCTTATTGTGGTAATACGAAATATTTTTGTGGCAAAGCATATATGACAGAACATGCTATTGTAGCAACCGCAAATGATGAACATAATATTGGATATATTGCCAATTTATTATCCATTATGGATTTAGGGCAATACCAAGGACAATCGGCACAACCTGGATTGTCAGTAAATACTTTGTCAAAAATAGAGTTAAAACTACCTGATAAAGAAACTCAGGATAGTATCTTTTCTCTTCTATTTTCTTTGGACAAAAAAATCGCCCTGAACAAACAAATCAACGCGCGCTTGGAAGAGATGGCGAAAACCCTGTACGACTACTGGTTTGTGCAGTTCGACTTCCCCGACGCCAACGGTAAACCCTACAAATCCTCAGGCGGCGAAATGGTGTTTGACGAAACCTTGAAACGGAAAATTCCGAAGGGGTGGGAGGTGAAGAGTTTGGGGGAAATAGCCTTAACAAGTTCTGGGGGAACTCCAACATCAACTGTTCAAGAATATTATAAAGGTGGGAATATCCCTTGGGTAAACAGTGGGGAATTAAATAATAATTTTATTGTTCATACAGATAACTTTATTACTCAAACAGGAATGGATAATTCAAGTGCAAAACTTGTATCTGAAAAATCTATATTACTTGCTATGTATGGAGCAACAGCAGGAAAAACAAGTCTGATATCTTTTAAAACTACAACAAATCAAGCTATTTGCTCAATCCTTCCCAAAGATATGAATTATAGAGTTTATATAAAAAGTTATTTAGATAATATGTACCTATACTTGGTTCAGCTAAGTTCGGGCTCTGCTCGTGATAACTTATCGCAAGACAAAATTAAACGATTACACCTTGTAATTCCAGAGAGTGGAATTTTGGAAATCTTCTCAAAAGTTACAGAGGATTTTTATAAAAAAATCGAAACAAATCTAAAACAAAGCCACCACCTGACCCAACTACGCGATTTCCTACTGCCCATGCTGATGAATGGGCAGGTATCCGTGGAGTAGCAACTGTATTTTTCACCCCGTCGGGCAAAAATACCAAAACTCAAATCAA
>JVVZ01000328.1:0-4506 GCA_001062585.1 Neisseria meningitidis | reverse complement strand
GTACTGTCTGCGGCTTCGTCGCCTTGTCCTGATTTAAATTTAATCCACTATAAAGCAAAGGTCGTCTGAAAACCTTATCTGGAAGGTTTCAGACGACCTTTTTCAGTATGGCGGGCTCTAATTCATCCAACCGCCCGCCCCTACTTCCCTAACCTGCGTGCAACACAAATATTGTCGGGCGTTTTTTCAAATTCGGCAGCGTTTTCGATTTCCGCCAAGCGGCAACGGTTTGGCTGATGATTTCCTGTGTCGGCAAAGTCAGGTCGGTTGCGGTGCAGAGGCGGGTTTCGGGATACAGCGTTTCCAGCGCGTCGGCGAGCAGCGCGTCGTTGCGGTAAGGCGTTTCGATGAAAAGCTGGGTTTCGTTTTGCTGGCGCGAACGCTGTTCCAAGCTCTTCAAAGCGGCGATACGCTCGCTTTTCTCGGACGGCAGATAGCCTTTAAACGCGAAATTCTGCCCGTTCGCCCCCGACGCCATCAGCGCGAGCAACAGGCTGGACGGGCCGACCAGCGGACGGACTTCATAGCCTTGTCGGTGCGCCAATGCCACCAGATTCGCTCCGGGATCGGCAACCGCGGGACAACCCGCTTCGCTGAGGATGCCCATGCTGCGCCCTTCCTGCAAAGGTTTCAGAAGTTCGGGCAGGGTTTTCAAGTCGGTGTGTTCGTTGAGGGTTTGCAGGTTCAGCTCGCGGATGGGGGTCGTGATGCCCAAATGTTTCAAATGGGCGCGGGCGGTTTTCTCGGCTTCGACGACGAAATCGGTCAAGCCGGTAATCTGCACCTGTTCGTGCGGGAGCAGGCAGGGTGTATCGGGCGCGCCCAAAGGGGTGGGGATCAGGTAAAGAATCGGGGACATGATGGGTTTCCTATACGGAGGGTCGTCTGAAACCGTCAAACGGCTGTTTTCAGACGACCTAAATGATTTCTACGCCTTCGTTTTTTAAAAACTCGACCAGTTTGAAGATGGGCAAACCGATAAGCGCGTTCGGGTCGCTGCTGTCTATGCGCTCCAGCAACGCCGCACCCAAGCCCTCGCTCTTCGCCGCACCCGCGCAGTACACCGCGTCCGGTTCGCGCGCCAGATAACGCTCAATCTGCCCGTCTGTCAGCACGCGCATCACGACCGACGTGTTATCGACATGACGCTGAATGCGTCCCGAAGCAGTATTCAAAAGCACGATTGCGCTGTAAAATTCAATCTTTCTGCCGCTCAAATCCCTGAGCATTTGTTGTGCATTTGCGACGCTCATCGGTTTGCCCAACTGGCGGTCATTGCACCACGCCACTTGGTCCGCGCCGATCACCAACGCGGCAGGAAATCGAGCCGCCAGCGAACGCGCCTTCCCTTCCGCCAAACGCAAGGCAGTATCCGCCGCGTTTTCACTCGCAGCAGGCGTTTCGTCGAAATCAGGCGCGGCAGTTTGAAAATCAATGCCCAAACGTTCGAGCTGCGCGCGGCGGAACACCGAACCCGAACCCAATATCAAAGGCAGTTTTGCACTCATATTTTGCTTAAAAATATTGACGTTAGACTGTCGAAATTATATCATACCCCGTTTATGTCAGACCCTAATTTGATTGACCCAGAAGTTTTCGCCTCCGAAAAGCAGACCCTGCAAGGCAGCTTCCTGCTTGAGGAATTGGACGAACGAGTCCGTTCGCACGATTATCCGGCCGACAAACAGACCAAAGTGTCGTTTACGCTGAGCGGCGGACGCGACCGACTGCAGCGTTTGTTTCTCGATTTGAACGTCAAAGCCGATATGCCGCTGATTTGCCAACGATGTATCCGCCCCATGCCGTTTACGCTCGACGAAACCAGCCGTATTGTTTTGTTCGCCAACGAAGAGGACGTGGATGAAGCAATGCTTGCCGACGAAGAGTTGGAAGGCATGCCGATTGAGAAAGAACTCGACGTACGCGGGTTGGTGGAAGACCAAATCCTAATGTCGCTCCCCTTCTCCCCGCGCCACGAAAACTGCGACAATGCCGCGCTGGAACAAGTCAATCAGGACAAACCCAACCCTTTTGCTGTTTTAGCAGGTTTGAAAAGCAGTTAATCAGGACACAGTTTTATTTATCTAGGAGCTTGAAATGGCCGTTCAACAAAACAAAAAATCCCCTTCCAAACGCGGTATGCACCGCTCTCACGACGCTTTGACCGCGCCTTCTCTGTCTGTTGACAGCGTAACCGGCGAAGTACACCGCCCGCACCACATTTCCCCCAACGGTATGTACCGCGGCCGTAAAGTAGTGAAAGCCAAAGGCGAATAATCTTATTCGACTGACTGAAAAAGCCAGAATATTGCCATGCAATGCTGGCTTTTTTACATTACATCCGAACTGCCCGGCTTCATGCCTGCCCATGCTTCAGAATGCGGCACAAAATCCTTGCAGTTCAAACTGATATACCCCATTGAATCGGGAATCGCCATGAAACAGAAAATCTGGTACACCTACGACGACATCCACCGCGTTATCAAAGCGTTGGCGGAAAAAATCCAAAACTCCGGCGTCAAATACGATGCCATGATCGCCATTGGCGGCGGCGGCTTCATCCCCGCCCGTATGCTGCGCTGCTTTCTGGAAATCCCGATTTACGCCGTAACCACCGCCTATTACGACAGCGACAACGAAGGACAGGTAACGGAAGAAGTCAAAAAAGTCCAATGGCTCGACCCCGTGCCTGACGCGTTGAAAGGCAAGAATGTGCTCGTAGTCGATGAAGTCGACGACAGCCGCGTGACCATGGAATTCTGCCTGACCGAGTTGCAAAAAGAAGATTTCGGCACCATCGGTGTTGCCGTCCTGCACGAAAAAATCAAAGCCAAAGTCGGCAAAATCCCCGAAAGCATCCCCTACTTCAGCGGCCTGACCGTAGAAGACTGGTGGATCAACTACCCTTGGGACGCGCTCGACATCGACGAACACAACCGCCTTGCCGCCGAAGGCAAAAAATAAGCCCGCGACGGAGAAGCCCGCCTTCTCCCGAAACGGCAAAAGCAAAATCCGTAGAACACCGACAAAACGAGATTTTGCCTCTTTTCAGCGCATCTTCATAAAACGCATTAGAATGTGGAACGCAACCCTTCAATCCGAAGCCCCCGACCACACATACACCCCTTTTCAGACGACCCCGTACCGCGTATCGCAAAAAGGTCGTCTGAAACCGACTGTGAAGCCGAACAAACCCACAGAGGCAGCCGACACCGCCCCTCTTCCGCTTCACAGCACAAACCGGAGAACAACATGATTACATTGGCCGTAGATGCCATGGGCGGCGACTCAGGTCTCCCAGTTACCGTCCCCGGTGCCCTTGCCTTTTTGAAACAGCAGCAAGACGTACACCTCATTATGGTCGGCGACGAATCCGCCGTCCGCCAAGCCCTCTCCGCAGCCAACGCGCCGATGGAGCGCATTACCGTGCTCCACGCCTCCGAAGTCGTCGGCATGGACGAAGCCCCTCAGCTTGCCCTGAAAAATAAAAAAGACTCCTCCATGCGCATTGCCATCAACCAAGTCAAAGAAGGCACCGCGCAGGCCGCCGTCTCCGCCGGCAACACCGGCGCGCTCATGGCGACCGCCCGCTTCGTCCTCAAAACCATTCCCGGCATCGACCGCCCTGCCATCGCCAAATTCCTGCCCTCCGACAGCGAACACCTGACCCTCGCCCTCGATTTGGGTGCAAACGTCGACTGCACACCCGAGCAGCTCGTACAGTTCGCCATCATCGGCAACGAACTCTTCCAAGCCCTCTACCCGCAAAAAGGCAGCCCACGCGTCGGCCTGCTTAACGTCGGCACCGAAGACATCAAAGGCACGGATACCGTCAAACAAACCTTCAAACTGCTCAAAAGCAGCAAACTGAATTTCATCGGCAACATCGAAAGCAACGGCGTCCTATATGGCGAAGCCGACGTGATTGTCGCAGACGGCTTTGTCGGCAACATCATGCTCAAAACCATCGAAGGCGCGGTTAAATTCATGAGCGGAGCCATCCGTCAGGAATTCCAACGCAACCTGTTCAACAAAATGGCCGCCGTCGCCGCCCTCCCCGCCCTGAAAGGCTTGAAAAGCAAACTGGATCCCCGCAAATTCAACGGCGCCATCCTGCTCGGCCTGCGCGGTATCGTCATCAAAAGCCACGGCGGCACAGACGATGTCGGTTTCAGCTATGCCTTAGAAGAAGCCTACCACGAAGCAAAATCCGCCAGCCTGTCGAAAATCGAACAAGGTGTCGCCGAACAATTCGCCGCCTTGGAAGCGATTAAGGCGGAACAAGCCGCTCAAGAAGCACAGCAAGCCGAAGAAACCAAAGTTTAAGGTCTCTCTGCGCAAATCCTCCAAGCGTGTTTGCCACATAGCAAAAGGGTCGTCTGAAATCCGTTTTCAGACGACCCTTTGAGTTTGAATCATTCAAAGTCAATCATGTATAGTCAATCAACGTTTAATTATAGTGGATTAAATTTAAATCAGGACAAGGCGACGAAGCCGCAGACAGTA
>JVVZ01000327.1:0-503 GCA_001062585.1 Neisseria meningitidis | reverse complement strand
TTGAGCTAAGGCGAGGCAACGCCGTACTGGTTTAAAGTTAATCCACTATAAAACTTACCGGAAGCTATCAATGCAGGTAAGATTGGTCAGGCAAATTTAGAAGCGATTGTTCATCTTAAATCATTTGTTCAATAAGGAGACATCATGAAACCTTCCTCAGATGAAAAGCTTAAATCAGCAGTTGAATTAGATTTGTTATTAGATGATTTTGTTTTAGAAAAAAAGAACGATTATTTAAAAAGATTATTTGAATTTCCTAGCGGAAAATGGGTTGAAATTAAATATTTTTTTGATTCTGATTATTACAACTCAAATTATCAGAATTTACATATTTCCGTATGCTGGTTGCCGGATACTGATGGAGATTATGATAACAATCGGATAATTGTATTTTTTGATAACAACGATTTGGTATCACAAGTAATATCTTTTAATATGAAAACCTTATGATATAGTGGATTAACTTTAAACCAGTACGGCGTTACCTCGCCTTAGCTCAAAGA
>JVVZ01000326.1:0-3003 GCA_001062585.1 Neisseria meningitidis | reverse complement strand
TACTGTCTGCGGCTTCGTCGCCTTGTCCTGATTTAAAGTTAATCCACTATAATAGACTGAGCCGATTGTGTCATATGGGCTAAAGAGAGGTCTTCTGAAAACCTGTTCCGTTTTCAGACGACCTTTCTTTTTTGGGCGGAGAACCGATTTTCAGATGCCGGATAACGGCAATCGCAAATCGACTTAGCCGCGATGTTCCCATACGTTCGCCCGCTCGACCTCTTTCCACGCGTCGAGAATCAGGCTGCCGTCGTTGTCTTTCAACAACGTCGCGTCGGAAAGCATACGCCGCCAAGTTCGGGCGTTTTTCAGACCGTGCATCAGCCCGAGGCTGTGGCGGACGATGTGGCGCAAGATTGTGCCGCGTCCGGCTTGGATTTGGGCTTGGCTGTATGTGTAGAGGCGCTGCACCAAATCGGCGTATTCAATCGGGCTGCGGGTGTCACCGTAAAACAGCCTGTCCCATTCGTGCATGACCATCGGGTTGTGGTACGCCTCGCGTCCGACCATTACGCCGTCAACGTGTTGCAGGTGTCCGGCGATTGCTTCGTTGGTGGTGATGCCGCCGTTGATGATGATTTCCAGCTCGGGAAACTCTTGCTTGAGGCAGTAAACGTAATCGTATTTCAACGGCGGAACGTCGCGGTTTTCTTTGGGGGAGAGTCCGTCCAGCCATGCGTTGCGGGCGTGGACGATGAAGGTTTTGCAGGCGGTTTTGTCGCGCAGCGTGCCGACGAAATCGGCAACGGTTTGGTATTCGGTCTGCCTGTCGACGCCGATGCGGTGTTTGACGGTAACGGGGATGCCGACCGCGTCCTGCATGGCGTTGAGGCAGTCGGCAACCAGCATGACTTCGTTCATCAGACACGCGCCGAACGAGCCTTTCTGTACGCGCGGGCTGGGGCAGCCGCAGTTGAGGTTGACCTCGTTGTAGCCGTATTCTTCGGCGGCTTTGGCCGCTTTCGCCAAATCGGACGGGTCGCTGCCGCCCAGTTGCAGGGCGACAGGCTGCTCGCCTTCGTTGAACATCAAAAAGCGGTCTTTATCGCCATAGACGATGGCGCCGGAATTGACCATTTCGCTGTAAAGCCATGTGTTGCGGGTAATCTGGCGGGCGAGGTAACGGTAGTGTCTGTCCGTCCAGTCGAGCATGGGGGCAACGGAAAGGCGGCGGGGCGGGAGGGAGGCTTGAGTCATGTGTTTCATGTATCTGATTATTTTGAGGCGGCATTATATCAGACGGACTGTGTCGAAAATCGGCGCGGGGGTCGTCTGAAACGGCAAAACCTGCTTTTTGAAGCAGGTTTTGTATGCTCAAAGGCAGATTATTCGGCGCAATCTTTCAGCGTATCTTTATAAGTATAAAGGTACGACGCGCCGACAAACGATGCGCCGCCTAAGACATTGCCTAAAAACACGGGAATCATGTTGAAGAAAAACTGCCCCCATGTAATATCTGCGCCCGCCAAAATGCCGGCGGGGATGACGAACATATTGGCGACAAGGTGTTGGAAACCGTTTAACACGAAAATCATCACGGGAAACCAAATCGCCAACATCCGCCCTGCCGTATGCTTGGCGGCAAAGTGCAGCCACGCGCCCATACACACCATCCAGTTACACGCGACCGCCGAGACGAAAGCCCTGCCGAAATCCATATGGACTTTGGCTTCCGCCACCGCAATCGTTTTTTCCGCCACGCTGCCTTCGGTCATCCCGACATAGTGTCCGAGGAAAAACGCCATCGCCAGCGTTCCCGCCAAATTGCCTAGACACACGACGACCCAGTTGCGCAGCAGCATTTTTGTGGAAATCCTTCCCGCCAAACGCCCCAAAGACATAATCATCATATTGCTCGTTACCAGCTCGCCGCCGCCGAGCAGGATGCAGATCAGGGCGATGGGGAACATTGCCGCGCCGAGTAAAGTCGCCAAGCCGCCCCATTCGTGCGGAATGCCGCTGACCACTTTCAAATAAGCCAGATAACCGAAGCCGATGTATCCGCCTGCCAAAACGCTCAAAACCGCCAGCGTGGGAATGCTGGATTGTGCCTTGGCACAGCTTTTATCGAGGACGACCTGTAAGATTTCCTGTGGGTATAAATCGCGCGAAGCCATGATTTTCCTTAAAGTGGGATTGAGGTGGGAACGCCGCTTTTGAAAGACGGCAAAACTGTCGCGGTAGGGCAGTGTCGGGGGATGCCGGTTTACGGTCTTATCGGATAAAAAACAATAGTGTATTAAACCTAAAATGCGGTCGCGCCGCCTTGCTTTGGCTCAAAAGAAAGATTATTACATCCAGCGGACAGGTCAGTTTGCGAAGCGGCGGCTTCAAACAAAAGGTCGTCTGAAAACCCTGATGTTTTCAGACGACCTTTTCATCACAACAAATACGGCATAGTGCAACTGCCGCTCAATCAATCCGTATGTATTCCACCGACAAAATTTCAATCTCTTCGCGCCCTTCCGGCGTATTCAAGACGACTTCGTCCCCTTCCCTCGCTTTAATCAGACAACGCGCCAACGGGGAAATCCAAGAAATTTTGTTTTGCGCGGTATCGATTTCATCGACGCCGACGATTTTGACGGTTTGCTCACGCCCGTCGCCGCGCAACAATCCGACGGTTGCGCCGAAAAACACTTGGTCGGTCGCTTCGCGCAATTCGGGATCGACGACAACGGCGGCTTCCAAACGCTTGGTCAGGAAACGGATGCGGCGGTCGATTTCGCGCATACGGCGTTTGCCGTAAAGATAGTCGCCGTTTTCGCTGCGGTCGCCGTTGCTTGCCGCCCAGTTGACGATTTGGACGATTTCGGGACGTTCTTTATTGACCAGTTGATACAGTTCGTCTTTCAACGCCTGCCAACCGACGGGCGTGATGTAGTTTTTGATTTCGGTACTCATAATCTTGCCGTTAAAAATAATATAGTGGATTAACTTTAAACCAGGACGGCGTTGCCTCGCCTTGGCTCAAAGAGAACGATTCTCTAAGGTGCTGAAGCA
>JVVZ01000325.1:0-6036 GCA_001062585.1 Neisseria meningitidis | reverse complement strand
TACTGTCTGCGGCTTCGTCGCCTTGTCCTGGTTTAAATTTAATCCACTATATTTGTGTGATGGGTTGGTCCGTATTTTTGTTTTGAGGTCGTCTGAAAACTTGAAATACAGGTTTTCAGACGACCTTTCGTTTGGGTCTTACAGCAATCCTTCTATCGGCAGGATGGAGAGGATTTTGGAGGTAACGCGTTTCCAGAATTTGGCTTCCGGTTCGGCGGAGTAGGTTTTTTGGGTGGCGGGGTCGTACCAGTGCAGTTTGTTGTATTTGTCGAGGGTAACCTGATAGGCGTATTTGGGGGTGGTATTGACGAGGGTGCGCTGCATTTCGCCTGCGATTTTGGGGCTTTCGAGGACGACGCCCATTTCGGTGTTGAGTCTGGCGGAGCGCGGGTCGAGGTTGAATGAGCCGATGAAGACGCGTTTTTCGTCCACGATGAAGGTTTTGGCGTGCAGGCTGGTGGCGGAGCTACCGGTCAGGCCGCGGTCTTTGGTGGTGGGGACGGCGTGGTTGGGTTGCAGCTCGTAGAGTTTGACACCGGCTTTGAGCAGGGGCTTGCGGTATTTGACGTAGCCTGAGTGGACGGCGGCGACATCGGTCGCTTGGAGCGAGTTGGTCAGGACGGTTACGTCCACGCCGTTTTGGACGAGTTGGTCGAGCGCGCGCACGCCTGATTTGGTGGGAACGAAATAGGGCGAAACGAGATAGACGCTTTTTTCGGGCGTTTTCAGGGCATTTTGCATGCGGTCGAAAATGGGCGGTTTGTGGCGGTCGCGGTCCAGCCCTTTGGCGGGGTCGTCGCTGATCAGGCGGGTGTGGACGCTTTGCCAGTCTATGCTGTTGCTCTGCATTTTTTTGTAGAGTTCGGAATTTTCGATGCTGCTGCGGTAGCGGCTGAGGGTTTCGTTTTTGTCTTTGTCGTTGTAACCCAGCTCTTGGAAGCCTTTTTCGATATCGCCTTTTTTGATGATGCTGGCGACAGTGTAGGAGGAATGGCTTGCCCAATAGCGGTCGAAGTCTTGGGAAACTTCGGTTACGACGCGGCCAGTGGCGAGGATGTCGAGGTCGGCAAAGATGGTGTCTTCGCCGACTTTGAAATATTCGTCGCCGATATTGCGCCCGCCGAGGATGGTGGCACGGTTGTCGGCGGTAAAGGATTTGTTGTGCATCCGGCGGTTGAGGCGCGGGAAGTCGGTCAAATAGCCGAGCGCACGCCATTTACGGCGGACGAAGGGGTTGAACAGGCGGATTTCGATATTGGGATGGCTGTCGAGGGCGAGCAGGACGTTGTCCAGCCCGTTGGTGTTGTTGTCGTCCAGCAGCAGGCGCACGCGCACGCCGCGTTCGGCGGCACGGTGGATCAGGTTGAACATGAGCTTGCCGGAGATGTCGTTGTGCCAGATGTAGTATTGGAGGTCCAGGGTGTGGTCGGCGGCTTCAATCAGGGCGGCGCGGGCGACGAAGGCTTCGTGCGCGTCGTTGAGCAGATAGACATTGGAAATATCGCCTCCGGTTTTGGCAGTGGTGGTGTTGAGCAGGGCATCCATGCGCGGGGCGGAACGGATGTCGAGGTAGTGGCTTTCAGGGCGATCGTCCAGTGAGGGCAGGCCGGCGCAACCTGTCAGAAAAACCGGAAGCATAAGGATGAGATGGATTTTTTTCATTCTTGAGAGCGTTTCAGACGACCTTTTTCGCTGAAACGGTATTTTTATTTAGAAGGGTCGTCTGAAAAGAAGTTCGATGTTTATACGGTTCGCATTTTAACCTATTTTTTTGAAGTCGTTAGGTTGCGTCCGTCGGAAATGTGCAGGCGGCTGAATATGGTGCTGGAGACAAGCGTAATCAAGCCGATGGAAAGCAGGGTAAGGCGGAATGAGAGGTGGAGGTTGCCTGCAGTGAAGCTGCTTTGCGAACAGTTTTGCAGGATAAGCGCGCCGAGCGCAATGCCGAGGCTGATGGCGAGTTGTTGGTTGACCGCCATCAGGCTGTTGCCGCTGCCGGTTTGGTGCGCGCGCAGGTCGGCGATGGTCAGGGTGTTCATGGCGGAAAACTGGATGGAGTTGCAGGTGCCGATGAGGAGCAGCAGAACTATCCAGACGCTTAAGGACGTGTCGGCGTCGGGTAGGGCAAGCAGCATAATCAGTATGGCGAGGAGGCGCGTGTTCCAAATCAACACGTTGCGGTAGCCGAAGCGCGACATCAGGGGCTTGATGAGCGGTTTGACAACAAGCGAGGCGAAAGCGACGGGCGCGACCAGCCAGCCGGATACGCTGGCGGCAAAGCCGAACGCGACTTGAAACAATAGCGGCAGCAAAAAGGGGATGGAACTGATGCCGAGCCGGCTGAACAGATTGCCTGTCAGACCCAGCCGGAAGGTGCGGACTTGGAACAAATCCGCTGCATAAATCGGGTTGGCGGCGGTTTTCATGTGGCGGTAGTAGAGCAGGGCAAATGCCGTGCCGGCGAGTGCGAGTAAGAGCGAAAACCAAACTGCGCCAGAGTGGGACACCATTTCCACCGCCAACATCAAGAGACACGCCGCCGAAGCGAAAGTCAGGTAGCCACTCAAGTCCAGAACCGTATTTTCGCCTTTGACATCGGGCATAATCCGCCAGCCCAGCAAAACGCCGAGCAGCCCTATGGGCAGGTTCATCAGGAAAATCCAATGCCAAGATGCGTATTCGACCAAATAGCCGCCGACCAAAGGTCCGAATATCGGACCGATCAGCGCGGGCATCACGGCATAGTTGATGGCGTTTAAGAGTTGGGATTTGTCGTACACGCGCAAAATCGTCAGGCGCGGCACGGGTACCAACATCGACCCGCCTATGCCCTGAATCACCCGCGCCATCACCAGCATGGGCAGATTGGCTGCCGCCGCACACAATGCCGATCCGAGCATAAAAATGCCGATTGAACCGAAAAATACGTTTTTAGTGCCGAACCTGTCCACCAAATAGCCGCTTAAAGGAATCAGCAGGGCGACGGTCAGCGTATAGGAAATCGCCGCCAGCTGCATATTGAGCGGCGATACTTGGAAATCTTTGGCGATTTCGGGCAGGGCTGTGTTCAGAATCGTTGCGTCCAGCATTTGCATGAAAATCGCAATCGCCAGCAGCAGGGGCAGCCAGCGGGACGGGCGGACGGGCGGCGTTTCCGAAACGTTTGATTCGGTTTTGTTCATAGGGATGAATTGTAACTGATTTGGTAGGAGGTCGTCTGAAAGGCGGCTTGGTGTTTTTCAGGCTTTGGGATGAGAACCGGATGGCTGTCGAGAGACTCGATCTTTTAGAGATTTGTTTGTTGGATTGGGAGTCAGGGAATGAGCTTGCGCCCATGTATAGTGGATTAACAAAAATCAAGACAAGGCGACGAAGCCGCAGGCAGTAAGATAGTATGGCAAGGCGAGGCAACGCCGTACTGGCTTAAATTTAATCCACTATAAAAAAGGCGGCGGACAGATATATGTGTGGAACATCAGTTTTGTTAAAAAGGTCGTCTGAAAACCGGCAATACCGGTTTTCAGACGACCTTTGCGTTTTAAGCTGCCTCAATCATCAGGCGATTTCGAGCCACATCACTTGGTAGGGGCGAAGCACCAAATCCTGATTCAGTGCCACGGTTTCGCCGCTGATGAGGTCTTTGGCGCGGGCGGGCATGGCTTGCAGGGTGTGCGCGCTGATGGTTTGAGCGTGTTCGCTGAAGTTGCCGAACGCCAACAGCGCATTGTTTCGGATGTAGCCGATGATGTGTTTGTTGTTGGTGTTGAAAGTAACCAGACGGCCGCCGTTCAAACGCGGGTTGTTTTGGCGGATGTCTATCATGTGGCGCAGGCCGTGATAGATTTGTCCGGCTGCGGTTGACGGGTCGTGGCGTTGTTCGTACAACTCGGCGTTGTAACGCGGACGGTGCACCCAGCGGCTGTCGTCGCTCTTATTGCTGTCGCTTGACCAGTCGTCGTCGTTGAGCGTACCGACTTCGTCGCCGAGATAAATCAGGGGCAGGCCGCCGGTACTCAGGGCGATGCTGTACAAGAGTTTGATGCGGTCAACGGCGTAGGGGTCGTGTTGCGCCAAACCGGCGAGAGCGGCGGCAGTACCGCTGACGCGGCAGTCGCCGGTGTTGGGGTTGTATTGGAAGGGGACGCCGCGCGCGAAGCTGCCGTCGAAATGGTTGACGAAGAAGCGGTTGAGGAATTGGCGGTGGTCGTAGCCGTGGATGCCGAATTGCGATGCGTCTTCGTCGGCGAACGTCCAGCCGATGTCGTCATGGCTGCGGACATAGTTGACCCATGCGGTATGGTCGGGCAGGTTGTGGCGGTAGGAGAGGGCTTGGTGGAGCAGGTTGACTTCGCGGGTGGCGAGGGTGTTCCACAACAATGCCATTTGCAGCGGGTTGTAGCCGATTTGGCATTCGTCTTGTCCGATGTATTGTACGACTTGGTCGGGGTGGACGATGGCTTCGGATTTGAAGAACACGGCAGGTGCGGCGATGCGCATGACGGCGTTGAACGCGCGGATTAAGGCGTGGGCTTGCGGCAGGTTTTCGCAATCCGTACCCATTTGTTTCCAAATGAAGGCGACGGCGTCCATACGCAGGATGTCGACCCCCAGATTGGCAAGGAACATCATTTCGCCCGTCATGGCGCGGAATACCCAAGGATTGCTGTAATTCAAATCCCATTGGAAGGAATTGAACGTCGTCCATACCCAGCGTCCGTCTTCCAGTTGCGAGAAGCCGCCCGGATGCTGGTCAGGGAAGATTTCGCGCAGGGTGCGGTCGTATTGGTCGGGCATCCAGCGGTCGGGGAAAATATAGTAGAAATTGTCGAAAAGCGGATTGCCGGAGGCGCAGCCTTTCGCCCATTCGTGTTCGTTGGAAGTATGGTTGAAGATGAAATCGACGACGGCGGAAATGCCCGCTTCGTGCAGTGCGGCAATGACATCGCGCAAGTCGTCTATCGTACCCAAAGCCGGATTGACGTCGCGGTAGCTGCTGACCGCATAGCCGCCGTCGCTTTTGCCTTCAGGACATTTAAACAGGGGCATCATGTGCAGATAAGTCAGCCCCAGCTCTTGAAAATAAGGGATTTTGGCTTTCAAGCCTTTCAAATCGCCTGCGAACAAATCGACATAACACACACCGCCGACCTGTTTATTAGACAAAATCCAATCGGGATCGCTCTCGCGTGCGGCATCAATGGCTTTCAGAGACTTGTCGCGTTGGGAATAGCTTTGCCATGCTTGTGCAATCAGTTGTTCCAGCATGGGCAGGACGGCTTCGTTGTCGTTGTAAACGTTGTCCAGCTCGTGCATCAGCTTGGGGAAATGCTCGTTCAAACGCCTGTCAAACTGTTTCCAGTCTTCGGAAGCTTCGACGGTCGCACGCTGTTTGGGGCTATATTCTGCCAAGGCGCGCTCTTTGAGATGATGCAGGGTCAAATCGACCTGTTGGGTCTGGGTCAACATGATGTTTACTCCGAGTTGAGGTTGGATTTGTTTGGAAGCCTGATTCCTGCCGCCTGCGCTGCGAAAACTCATGCAGGCTTAAGGCAAAATTGAGAAGTCCATCATACTGTAAGAAGCTGTTTGTGCATAGTAGCCTGAAATGGTTGGGAAAATAGGCTTTTAATCGGGTTGGGGTCGTCTGAAAACGGCATGGATTTTTTGTATGGGTTGGAGTGGGTTTGAATGCTTGGTATTTAATGTTAATTGAGTGGTTAATTTTTAGATAAATGGCTCTATTCTTTATGTTTTGAACAATAATTTGCTGATGTGTCGGCTGTGTATTTATCCAATAGGCAATATTTGGGTATTGGATGAGGAGGTGAACGCATTTATTTTCTTGGGTAAAGCAAAGTGGGCATCTTTTGAAGAAGATAATTTTGTTTGATGGAAGTCAAAGGTCTTGGATAGGGAAGTTTAGGCGTATTGGCTTGGAAGAGTAGGGCGTTGCCCTGACTGAGTTTAAAGAGCGGAAACATCGAAATATAGTGGATTAACTTTAAACCAGTACGGCGTTGCCTCGCCTTGTCCTGA
>JVVZ01000324.1:0-280 GCA_001062585.1 Neisseria meningitidis | reverse complement strand
TTGTCCTGATTTAAATTTAATCCACTATAAAAGCCGTACCCGCAGGCAGGCTTCACGCGCCCACACCGCTTGAATCGGGCGCAGGCGTATCTGTTGCGAATTTAATACATCAAGAAATAGTAAACTAGGAAATATTCAGATATTGTTTGAACGCCTGCCATAAGGACGATAAGATACCGACCTCATTTTATAAGGGATTGATTCAGAAACAGTTCGGGCTTACTGAAGGCAACTTCGCCGTATGGTTTTGAAGTGCGAAAGCTTCAATCCCCATTTTGAT
>JVVZ01000323.1:0-969 GCA_001062585.1 Neisseria meningitidis | reverse complement strand
GATAGTACGGCAAGGCGAGGCAACGCCGTACTGGTTTAAAGTTAATCTACTATAATTTCAGGTTGTTTATCCATCATCCAATTTATCGTAGGAGCGATTATGCCTCAAATAAAATTTAAATTATGGCTGCCGGTGTTGCTGGCTGCCGTTTTAGCAGCCTGTTCACAATCACATCAAGCAGTTGAAGCTCCGGCTGCCACCAATTCAGCCGTACCGAGCCAAAGTGCGCAAGTGGCAGAGAAATTAGGAACGGGTTGGGGCGATGAGGTGGAATCTCCTGTTCATTCTGTAGATTTGCGCCGTGTCAGTCAGGAACCTTTGGCGCAAAGCGTATTAAACTACTCTTCCAAAGATTATCGCGGTCGCAGCGTCAATTCGATTGCTTTAGCTTCAGGCAAAGTGGAATTGTCTGTACGCGGTGACGATGGCAGCCTGCTGCCGATATTCCGTGACAAAGGCAACTACTATCTGCGCGGTACAGACGGACAGGCATACCGTTTGGTCTATCAAAACAACAGCAACAAAACCTTGGAAATCGTAGCCAGCGTTGATGGTTTGGATGTGATTTCAGGCAAATCGGCCAGCAAATACGCCGACGGTTATGTCTTGTATCCTCATGATTCTTTAGAAATCGAAGGTTTCCGCAAAAGCAGCAGCGCGGTGGCGTCGTTTGTCTTCAGCAGCCCCCGCGACTCTTATGCCGCCAACTCGGATAATGGCTCCATCCGCAATACGGGTGTAATCGGCACTGCAATTTTCGAACTGTACGACCCAAACCGCAGCAGAAATGAACCTCAAGCCTTTCCCGCCGATGACGGATACGCCAAACCGCCTACCCGATAAGGCATAAATAATAAAAGCGGTCTGTAAACCAAATAAGGTTTCAGACCGCTTTTTATTTTGCAGTAGCAATGAAAATATAGTGGATTAAATTTAAATCAGGACAAGGCGACGAAGCTGCAGACAGTA
>JVVZ01000322.1:0-268 GCA_001062585.1 Neisseria meningitidis | reverse complement strand
CGTCAGCGGACGGTTGCGGCAGGCTTTGCGCATAATGCCGTCTAACAACTGATGGTCTTCCAGATGTTGTCGGTTTTCCTTGCTGTCGTAGCCTTTGTCGGCATAGACGGTCGTACCTTCGGCAATGCCTTCCAGCAAAGGCGACAGGTGGTTGCACTCATGGGTATTGGCGGGGGTAATCTGCAGTTTCTCGATATAGCCTTCCTCATCGGTGCGGGTATGTTGTTTGTAACCGAGTTTGTAGAGGCCGTTTTTCTTTGTCCAGCGG
>JVVZ01000321.1:0-17468 GCA_001062585.1 Neisseria meningitidis | reverse complement strand
GTAGTACATAAGGGCGTTGGCAACGCCGTATCATTGCAATTTTAATCCACTATACAATGGATTTATCTTTCGAATGAATACGCCAAAGGTCGTCTGAAACTTTTCAGACGACCTTTTTTGTGGCTGCGGCTGTCGGATTTGTTTGATTGAGAATGAAAGATGGTCATGCAGATGAAAATGATGTGTTGGGGACTATGTAAATTATTTGATTCATACCTGTCAGTTCCCTATACTCCGACCGTTTTATTTCATCCTATTACAGAAATTTGATAAAAATTCTTATTTAATACGCAAAAAAGCCGTTTGCTGCCGAATGGTGCAAGGAGGTTTGGAACTCCGCTGCCGTTCGGACGGCTAAATAATTAGGAGACACCATGCCATTATCTAAATTTCGTCCGGCACGTTTGCCGGTTGCCGTTGCTGCGGCACTTTTATCTGCTTACTCCTTAGGTGCAGGGGATGGGGTTGAGCAGGTTGATTTGCCTACGGTCCAAGTGCGGGGCGTTGGTAAACAGACAACCTCCAACTACACCATTCCGACTTCTTCCGCTGCCACAGGCATCCGCCTGACCCAGCGCGAAACGCCGCAGTCTTTGTCCGTCGTTACCGAAAAACAAATGGACGACCAAGGTTTGGATACCTTGCAGGACGTGTTGAAACAAACACCGGGCGTGTTCCACAGCAAAATGGGCAACAACGTTTCCGGCCACAGCCAATTTATTTCGCGCAGTCAGGCGATTGACAGCATTTCTGTGGACGGCGCGCCCAAATTTCTTTACGACGGTAAAGCCATACGCCGCGGCACCAACAATCTGGACAGCGCATTGTACGAACAAGTCGTCGTCGTGCGCGGCGCGAGCGGTTTGTCCAACGGCGGTATGGGCGAGCCGGGTGGTACGGTTGCTTTGGAACGCAAAAAACCGACTGCCAAACCCGCCGTCAGCGTGGAAGCCGGTGTCGGTTCGTGGAAACACTACCGCTTCGTCCTTGATGCCAATCATCCTCTGAATGCCGACAATACCTTGCGCGGACGCTCCATTTTGGTCAGCGACCACGGCGGCGATTACCTGCCGAACACTTCGCGCCACAACCACACTTTCTATGGCATTCTGTCCTACGACCTCACGCCGCAAACCCACTGGCGCGTCGGTACGGAGCTGCATCGTTTCCGCAATAACGGCAGCTCGCGTTTCAGCTATCTGACCGTAGCGGGAAACCGCAACGACGGATTCAAGCCGTTTGAATCTTCGCCGCGCAAGAACTCGTCCGCACGCTGGGCATACGGCAAAGACAACAGCGCCGAAGTATTCACTTCCCTCAGTCATGAGTTTGCCAACGGCTGGAGGTTGACGGGCGATTACAGCTATCTGACAGGTAAAAGCGACATCGTTTCAGGCATTGCTGGTACATACGAAATCAATCCTGATTACTCTGCGCTTTTCACTTCAGATCGTGACCGCAGCAAATACCGCGACCAAGATTTCTCGCTGACTTTGGACGGCGACTATCCCGCTTTCGGTCGTTCGCATGAATTTAATGCAGGTATCAGCTATCAGGGCAACCGAGAAAACCTGTCTTTCTATCAGGAAGGCGAATCGATTATTCCTGATTTGCGCCAATTTGACGGTAATGTTGCACAGCCCGATATGCCGTATTTGCGCGACGGTTTTACCAATATGAAAAACCTGTCGGTTTACGGCTCGACCCGTTTCAAACTGACTGACCGATTCGCCCTGATCGGTGGTGCACGTTTTGTAGACTGGCGATACCGTTACAGCACCAACCGCAACAAATTCGCTTACAGCAGCCACAAACAAAAAGTTTTCATTCCTTATCTGGGTGCAACCCTCGATATTGGTGAAAACTTAACTGCCTATGCGTCTTACACCACCATCTTCCGTCCGCAAGTGCGTTACCTGACCAAAAACGGCGCGGCGCTCGAACCGCAACGCGGCAAAACCTACGAGACCGGTTTGAAAGGCTCATGGTTTGACGGTCGTCTGAATGCTTCTGCGTCCGTCTTTATGAACAAACGCGACCATTTGGGCGTTTATGCGGGTAGATTGCCAAACGGCGAAGAATACTACCGCTCTGCTGATAAAACGACGACCAAGGGCTGGGAGCTTGCCGTC
Source organism: Neisseria meningitidis (assembly GCA_001062585.1). GTDB lineage: Bacteria > Pseudomonadota > Gammaproteobacteria > Burkholderiales > Neisseriaceae > Neisseria > Neisseria meningitidis_D. Next base: position 15,336 of record JVVZ01000321.1, on the reverse strand, counting down.
GGCGGACGCTTGAGCGACAGATGGCTGCTTAATGCTTCTTATGCACGTTCCAAAATCAAAGACAGCGAAGGCAAGCAACTGCATCCGTCTTATCCCGTTCATTTGTTCAAACTCTTCACGGCGTACGACGTAACCGACCGTTTGAACTTAGGCGCAAACGTCAACTGGCAAAGCCGCAGCCATACGCTGGACGAATATCCCGCAGATATCAATCCGGCTGCTGCCGCTGCATTGACCCAACGCCCATACGCTACGCTGGACTTGACCGCGCATTACAAAATCGGCAAATCCACCCAAATCGGTTTGGACTTTGAAAACGTGTTCAACAAACGCTACCGCACCATGCCCGACATCCACGTTTACGGCACGCCGCGCAGCCTGACCGCTACGTTGAAACACACGTTCTAAAGCAGGCAGAAGAAAAGGTCGTCTGAAAATCTCGATTTGAGGTTTTCAGACGACCTTTTGGTTTGTATGGCGTGTATCGGGGAGGAAGCGGGTAGATGATTTTCTCTAAAACGGCAATGCTATTGGGACGGGGCGCATTCTTGCAGCAGCAGGTTGTCCGTCATGTTGTCAGGTGTTTCTTCCGAGGCTTCATGATGAACCAGAAAACCGCCGTCTTCCTTGTAGAAATCGGTTTCCGTAAAGTTGCCGATTGTCCAAGTGTATTGACCGTCGCTAAAGGCGTTCAAATCTTCGTTGCTCATTTCGGGGCTGAAAGGTGCGACAAATTCGGCACCTTTAAAGCGCACTTGCGCCGCGGCTCCGTCCTCTGTTTTGAAATAGCGGACTGATACGCTGCCGTTGTCTTTGCAGCGGTAGGTTTGCCATTTTGCCTGATCCAAACCGGTCAGATTTTGTGTGGCGGAAGGCGCGGAGGCTGATGCTGCCTCGGAAGCGGCGGCTTGTGCAGGGGCTTGGGAGGCTGCGGCTGCCGACGCATTTGAAGCTCCGGATGCGCTGGCTTCTGCCGCTTCGTTGCCGGCGCTGCAGGCGCATAGCAATGCAGTCAATGTGGAACACAAAAGGAGCAAAGGTTTGGAAGACATATTTATCACACCTCAAAGATAATCAAAACCTGACGGATTGGAACGGGAATGCCGGTAAAGGTTCATCCGCTCCTTGTCGGATCGGGCGGTTGGCTGCCCGAAATCCTAAAGCAATTTCGGTCATTCCGCGATTGCCGATATGGCAACGGATTATACCCGTGCGGGGGCGAAGGGGGCATTCTAACAGCGTAAACGGAAGACGGGGTTGCACCTGACTTTGTGGCATGAAATATTGGATAAAAGGTATTTTTGTGGGATGATGGGGGCGAAGTTTGTTATTTTGTTAAGATTGCATTTTCAGACGACCCAATAGGGGATGACAGCCGTCAGGACAAGTCGCAGCGAAGCCGTCCGATGAAAGTTATCCACCCTATCTCTTTTCATTTCTTTAATTGATTCCTAACCCGAAAGCAAAACCATGAGCAAAACCGTCCGTTATCTGAAAGATTACCAAACGCCTGCCTACCGCATTCTCGAAACCGACCTGCATTTTGACATTGCCGAACCGCAAACCGTCGTGAAGTCGCGTTTGACGGTCGAGCCGCAGAGGGTAGGGGAGTCGCTGGTGTTGGACGGTTCGGCGAAACTCTTGTCCGTCAAAATCAACGGGGCGGCTGTGGATTATGTGTTGGAAGGCGAGACGCTGACGATTGCAGGCGTGCCGTCCGAACGCTTCACCGTCGAAGTGGAAACCGAAATCCTGCCGGCGGAAAACAAATCGCTGATGGGGCTGTATGCTTCCGGCGGCAATCTGTTTACCCAGTGCGAGCCGGAGGGCTTCCGCAAAATCACGTTCTACATCGACCGTCCGGATGTGATGTCCAAGTTCACGACCACCATCGTCGCGGACAAAAAACGTTATCCCGTTTTGCTCTCCAACGGCAACAAAATCGACGGCGGCGAGTTTTCAGACGGCCGCCATTGGGTGAAATGGGAAGATCCGTTTGCCAAACCGAGCTATCTGTTTGCTTTGGTCGCGGGTGATTTGGCGGTAACGGAAGACCGTTTTACCACCATGAGCGGCAGAAACGTCAAAATCGAGTTTTACACCACCGAAGCGGACAAGCCCAAGGTCGGCTTTGCCGTGGAATCGTTGAAAAACGCGATGAAATGGGACGAAACGCGCTTCGGTTTGGAATACGACTTGGATATTTTCATGGTCGTCGCCGTGGGCGATTTCAATATGGGTGCGATGGAAAACAAGGGGCTGAACATTTTTAACACCAAGTTTGTCCTTGCCGACAGCCGCACCGCCACCGATACCGATTTCGAAGGCATTGAATCCGTGGTCGGACACGAGTATTTCCACAACTGGACGGGCAACCGCGTAACCTGCCGCGACTGGTTCCAGCTTTCGCTGAAGGAAGGGTTGACCGTGTTCCGCGACCAAGAATTTTCCGGCGACCGCGCCAGCCGCGCCGTGCGCCGCATTGAAAACATCCGCCTGCTGCGCCAGCACCAGTTCCCCGAAGACGCAGGCCCGACCGCGCATCCGGTGCGCCCCGCCAGCTATGAGGAGATGAACAATTTCTACACCATGACCGTTTATGAAAAAGGCGCGGAAGTGGTGCGGATGTATCACACCCTGCTCGGCGAAGAAGGCTTCCAAAAAGGCATGAAGCTCTATTTCCAACGCCACGACGGGCAAGCCGTGACCTGCGACGATTTCCGCGCGGCGATGGCGGACGCGAACGGCATCAATCTCGACCAGTTTGCCTTGTGGTACAGCCAGGCGGGTACGCCCGTTTTGGAAGCGGAAGGTCGTCTGAAAAACAATATTTTCGAGTTGACCATTAAACAAACCGTGCCGTCCACGCCCGATATGACGGACAAGCAGCCGATGATGATTCCCGTCAAAATCGGGCTGCTGAACCGCAACGGCGAAGCGGTGGCATTCGATTATCAGGGCAAACGCGTAACCGAAGCCGTGTTGCTGCTGACCGAAGCCGAACAAACCTTCCCGCTCGAAGGCGTAACGGAAGCCGTCGTTCCCTCGCTGCTGCGCGGGTTCAGCGCGCCGGTGCATCTGAACTATCCGTACAGCGACGACGACCTGCTGCTCCTGCTTGCCCACGACAGCGATGCCTTCACGCGTTGGGAAGCTGCCCAAACGCTCTACCGCCGTGCCGTCGCCGCCAACCTTGCCGCGCTTTCAGACGGCGTCGAGCTGCCGAAACACGAAAAACTGCTTGCCGCCGTTGAAAAAGTCATTTCAGACGACCTCTTGGACAACGCCTTTAAAGCCCTGCTTTTGGGCGTGCCGTCTGAAGCCGAGCTGTGGGACGGCGCAGAAAACATCGACCCGCTGCGCTACCATCAGGCACGCGAAGCCTTGTTGGATACGCTTGCCGTCCACTTCCTGCCGAAATGGCACGAATTGAACCGTCAGGCGGCGAAGCAGGAAAACCAAAGCTACGAGTACAGCCCCGAAACCGCCGGCTGGCGCACGCTGCGCAACGTCTGCCGCGCCTTCGTCCTGCGCGCCGACCCCGCACACATCGAAACCGTTGCCGAAAAATACGGCGAAATGGCGCAAAACATGACCCACGAATGGGGCATCCTGTCCGCCGTCAACGGCAACGAAAGCGATACGCGCAACCGCCTGCTGGCGCAGTTTGCCGACAAGTTTTCAGACGACGCGCTGGTCATGGACAAATATTTTGCCCTCGTCGGTTTAAGCCGCCGCAGCGACACCCTGCAACAGGTTCAAACCGCCTTGCAGCATCCGAAATTCAGTCTCGAAAACCCCAACAAAGCCCGCTCGCTCATCGGCAGCTTCAGCCGCAACGTCCCGCATTTCCACGCGCAAGACGGCAGCGGCTACCGCTTCATCGCCGACAAAGTCATCGAAATCGACCGCTTCAACCCGCAGGTCGCCGCCCGTCTGGTGCAGGCGTTCAACCTCTGCAACAAGCTCGAACCGCACCGCAGAAACTTGGTGAAACAAGAATTGCAGCGCATTCGGGCGCAGGAAGGATTGTCGAAAGACGTGGGCGAAATCGTCGGCAAGATTTTGGATTGAGGTCGTCTGAAATGGTGATGAAAGTTATTATAATGTGATAAAAAAGGTCGTCTGAAACTGTCATTTCAGACGACCTTTTGTGATGGACACATATTCTGCTTCGTCATAAAATGCCATCTGTTTATTATTGATTGAACGATGAGGCTAAAATGAAGAAATATATTCTTGCAGCGTGTGCATTATGGTTTGCAGGTCAAGCATTAGCCGCTGATTTTTCTGGAAATTGGGGGTATGAGCAAGAACTGGAAGATGGTGTCTACGGTAAATATTTTAATATTAAACAATCACCGAAATACATTATTTCCGGAGAATGGAATGAAGGCCGTTCGAATGGTCCGGGCGGTAGCGGCAAGGTAAAAGGTTATGTCAAACGTGGCAAACTGTATTTGAGCTATTGCAGCGAAGGCGACGATTCTTGGTACACGCATTGTCCGAAATATGAAAAAGACCGCGGATATTTCGTGCGCAGAAACGGACAGCTTGTCGAGTATTACAGTTTGCACGGAAAGCGCAATGCTTACAGAAAGGGCGATGTATTCACTCGGCAAAAAGAAAAAGCGGCCGACGCATCCGAATAAGCAAAAGGTCGTCTGAAAACCGACGGTAGCGGTTTCAGGCGGCTTTTTTCTATCAAATATCATTTAATTTCTTGAATTTCCAATAAAACATCATTCAAACCCCATCAGCCTTATGGGGTAGCCTTCCTTATCCCTTCATCAAAATGTGCTAAAATCCGCCTTTAAAAACTGCTGTTTCCTACCCATATCCCTTTCATGGACATTACTCAACAACCTTCAAACATCATCGTCGGACTCTCCGGCGGTGTCGATTCCTCCGTAACCGCCGCCTTGCTCAAACAGCAGGGTTATCAAGTGCGCGGTGTGTTTATGCAAAACTGGGAGGACGACGACAATGACGAATATTGCAGCATCAAGCAGGACTCTTTCGATGCCATTGCCGTCGCCGACATCATCGGCATAGACATCGACATCGTCAATTTTGCCGCCCAATACAAAGACAACGTATTCGCCTATTTCCTCAAAGAATACAGCGCGGGGCGCACGCCGAATCCGGATGTGTTGTGTAACGCAGAAATCAAATTCAAATGCTTTTTGGACTATGCCATAGAGCAGGGCGCGGATACCATTGCCACAGGGCACTATGCGCGCAAAGAAGTCCGCAACGGCACTCATTACCTGCTCAAAGGTTTGGATCAAAACAAAGACCAAAGCTATTTCCTCTACCGCCTCAAGCCTTTCCAACTTGAGCGCGCGATTTTTCCGTTGGGCGGTTTGGAAAAACCTGAAGTCCGCCGCCTTGCCGCCGAATTCAATTTGCCGACCGCCACCAAAAAAGACAGTACCGGCATCTGCTTCATCGGCGAACGTCCGTTCCGCGAGTTCCTGCAAAAATACCTGCCGACCAACAACGGCAAAATGGTCACGCCCGAAGGCAAAACCGTCGGCGAACACGTCGGGCTGATGTTCTACACGCTCGGACAGCGCAAAGGATTGGGTATCGGCGGCGCGGGCGAGCCGTGGTTTGTCGCCGCGAAGGATTTGACGAAAAACGAACTCATCGTTGTACAAGGTCATGACCATCCGCTGCTCTATACCCGCAGCCTCGTCATGAACGATTTGAGTTTCACCCTGCCCGAACGCCCGAAAGAAGGGCGCTACACCTGCAAAACCCGCTACCGCATGGCGGACGCGCCCTGTGAATTGCGTTATCTTGATGATGAAACGGTCGAGCTGGTGTTTGACGAACCGCAATGGGCGGTAACGCCCGGTCAATCCGCCGTGCTGTACGACGGCGATGTCTGCTTGGGCGGCGGCATTATCATGTCCACAGATAAGCCCGTCATTATTACTGCTTGAATAAAAAAGATAAAAGGTCGTCTGAAAACTATTGCGACGGGTTTGCTCCCGCCTTTTCAGACGACCTCAAGACAACCATAAAACCAACGAAACAAGATTATTTATATGGAAAAACTCTGGCTCAACAGCTACGAACAAGGCGTCAATGCCGAAATCGACATCACGCAATACAGCTCTATCAGCGACGTATTCCGTCAAAGCGTTGAAAAATTCGCGCATCAACCCGCGTTTCAAAACATGGGCAAAACGCTCACTTACGCCGAGGTCGGCAAGCTGGCGGAAAATTTCGCTTCCTATCTGCAAAACGTCCTGAAGCTGCCACGCGGCGAGCGCGTGGCGATTATGCTGCCCAACCTGCTGCAATACCCGATTGCGCTTTTCGGCATCCTGCAGGCGGGGTTGGTGGCGGTAAACACCAATCCGCTCTATACCCCGCGCGAGCTGGAACATCAGTTGAAAGACAGCGGCGCGACCACCATCATCGTTTTGGAAAATTTTGCCAACACGTTGGAGCTGGTGCTGCCGCGCACGCAAATCAAACACGTCATCGTCGCCTCTGTCGGAGAAATGTTCGGCTTCTTCAAAGGCACGCTGATGAATTTCGTGCTGCGCAAAATCAAAAAAATGGTGCCCGAATACCGTATTTCCGGCGCCATCCCTTTTCAGACGACCCTGAAAGAAGGTGCGGCACATACCTTCCGCCCCGTTACACTGACCCGCGAAGATACCGCGCTGTTGCAATACACGGGCGGCACGACCGGCGTCGCCAAAGGCGCCATCCTCAGCCACGGTAACATCTGCGCCAATATGCTTCAGGCGAAAGAATGGATTAAAAACCAACTGCGCGAAGGCAAAGAAACCGTCATCGCCGCGCTGCCGCTTTACCACATCTTCGCCCTGACGGTGAACCTGATGATTTTCACCAACGCCGGTTCCAAAATCATCCTGATTACCAACCCGCGCGACATGAAAGGCTTTATCGGCGAACTCAAAAAAGAGCGCATCAGCGTCTTCATCGGCGTGAACACCTTGTTTAACGGAATGGTCAACCAACCCGATTTCGCCGCCGTCGATTTCTCCAATCTGCGCCTGACTTTGGGCGGCGGCATGGCGACTCAAAAAGCCGTCGCCGAAAAATGGAAAAAAATTACCGGTACGCCCATCGTCGAAGCCTACGGCCTGACCGAAGCCAGCCCCGGCGTGTGCTGCAACCCGCTCAATATCGAAGCATACAGCGGCGGCATCGGATTGCCCGTTCCCTCCACCGAAGTCGAATTGCGCGATGCGGACGGTAAAGGAGTCGGCATCGGACAGCCGGGCGAACTTTGGGTGCGTGGCCCGCAAGTGATGAAAGGCTACTGGAATCGTCCCGAAGAAACCGCCAAAACCATAGACGCGCGCGGCTTTTTGGAAACCGGCGACATCGCCGTCATGGACGAAAAAGGCTGGCTGAAACTGGTTGACCGCAAAAAAGACCTCATCGTCGTTTCCGGTTTCAACGTTTATCCGAACGAAATCGAAGAAGTTATTTCACACAACGATAAAGTCATGGAAGTCGCCTGTATCGGCGTACCCAACGAAAAAACAGGTGAAGCCCTCAAAGTCTTCGTCGTCAAAAAAGACCCGAGCCTGACCAAAGAGGAACTCATCGAATTCTGCCGTACCGAGCTGACCGCTTATAAAGTGCCGAAAGACATCGAGTTCCGCGACGAATTGCCCAAGTCCAACGTCGGCAAAATCCTGCGCCGCGAGCTTCGCGAACAAGCGCAAAACAAATAACACCGAAAGGTCGTCTGAAAAGCATCCCGCACCTTTCAGACGACCTTTAATCATCATGGAAACAAGATATGACCCATACCGTCCATCTTCAATTTGAAGACATCGACAACACCGTCCTCCAACGCCTCTGCGGCGCGCTCGACGGCAACCTCGAAGCACTGGGCAAAGCCCTCGATATCCAAATCAGCCGCCGCTTCGAACACTTCACCTTCATGGGCGAACTCGCCCACGCCGGCCGCCGCGCCTTGCTCGCGCTCGCCGAAGCCGCCGAACAAGGTGATCTGGACGACAACGCCATCCGCCTCGCCGCCGTCGAAGCCAAAACCGCTGACAACAAACACGAAGAAAAGCATCACGACCAACAATATTATTTCCGCACCAAACGCGGCAGTATAGGTGGGCGCACCCCGCGCCAAAACGGCTACATCCGCGCCTTGTTAAACCACGACGTCGTCTTCGGGTTGGGCCCCGCGGGTACGGGCAAAACCTATCTCGCCGTCGCCGCAGCCGTCGATGCCATGGAAAAACACCAAATCGAACGCATCGTCCTTGTCCGCCCCGCCGTCGAAGCAGGCGAAAAACTCGGCTTCCTGCCTGGCGATTTGGCGCAAAAAGTCGACCCCTACCTGCGTCCGCTCTACGACGCGCTCTACGATCTGATGGGCTTCGACCGCGTGACCAAACTGATGGAAAAAGGCCTGATCGAAATTGCCCCGCTCGCCTACATGCGCGGCCGCACGCTCAACGGCGCGTATGTGATTCTGGACGAAGCGCAAAATACCACGCCCGAACAAATGAAAATGTTCCTGACCCGCATCGGCTTCGGCGCAAAAGCCGTCATCACCGGCGACATCAGCCAAATCGACCTCCCGCGCAACATCAAATCCGGCCTGAAAGACGCCCGCGAAAAACTGCGCGACGTGGACGGGCTGTATTTCCACACCTTCACCAGCGAAGACGTTGTCCGTCATCCGCTGGTTCAGAAAATTGTGGAAGCGTATGAAGCGGCAGAAGAGCAAGCCGAAAGAAGCAGCGCTGCCGAACGGTAAACAATGAGGTTTAAAAAGGTCGTCTGAAAACCTGAAATACGGGTTTTCAGACGACCTTTTTCATATTTTATAGTGGATTAACTTTAAATCAGGACAAGGCGAGGTAACGCCGTCCTGGTTTAAAGTTAATCCACTATATTAAAGTCAAAATGGATGAAGCAGCCTATCTTGTTATGCCTTATTTTGTGCTGCCGAAAATTGGATATTGTTAACAATATTATCGAGTCTGAAATGCGGTCGTTGCTGTTTTTAAAGCATCAGCCTGATGATATAAAATTTCAGACGATTTTTTTAAAAACAAAGGCTTTAGTTTTAGTAGCCGATTTTGGCGGCGATATCGGGCTACGGGGTATCAGGTTTCAGAGGTCGTCTGAAAATAAATTCATATATAAATTAATCAATTTTGAAAATACTGACTACATGCTATTACATTTCATTTGGAAATTGGTTATAGTTACAACTGTGAAGCCCTTAAATTTCAACCAGACATAAGAAGGAAGAGAAATGTCCCAATCCGCCGCAAAAGAAACCCTTAACCCTTTCGAAATCGCCCGAAAACAGGTCAAAACTGCCTGCGACCGACTCAATGCCGACCCTGCGGTGTATGAAATCCTGAAAAGCCCGCAACGCGTTTTGGAAGTTACCTTCCCCGTCAAACTCGACAACGGCACGGTCAAAACCTTCACCGGCTACCGTTCGCAACACAACAACGCCGTCGGCCCGTACAAAGGCGGCGTGCGCTTCCATCCCAATGTGAATTTGGACGAAGTCAAAGCCCTGTCGATTTGGATGACCATCAAATGCTGCGTTGCGGGCATTCCTTACGGCGGCGGCAAAGGCGGCATTACTTTGGATCCGCGCGATTATTCCGAAGCAGAGTTGGAACGCATTGCACGCGCTTATTCCGAAGCCATTTCCCCGCTCATCGGCGAGAAAATCGATATTCCTGCACCTGACGTGAACACCAACGGCAAAATCATGTCGTGGATGGTTGATGCCTACGAAAACGTCGTTAAAAAATCTGCGCCGGGCGTGTTCACCGGTAAACCGGTCGAATTTGGCGGCTCTTTGGCGCGTACCGAAGCGACAGGTTACGGCGTGAACTTCGCTGCCGTTCAAGCTTTGGAAAAACTCGGCAAAGACGTTAAAGGCGCGACCTACGCCATTCAAGGCTTCGGCAATGTGGGTTATCACACAGGCTATTACGCGCATCAATCCGGTGCGAAAGTCGTTGCTGTTTCCACCGTTGACGTCGCCATCTACAACGAAAACGGCTTGGATATGGAAGCCCTCTTCAAAGAGTTCCAAGAAAAAGGCTTCATTACCAACGAAGCGGGTTACGGCAAAGAAATCAGCAACGCCGAACTCTTGGCATTGGATGTGGACGTACTCGCCCCTTGCGCGCTGGAAAACCAATTGACTTCCGAAAACGCGGGCAAAGTTCGCGCTAAAATCGTGGTCGAAGGCGCAAACGGCCCGACTACGCCCGAAGCCGATGCCATCCTGCGTCAAAACGGCGTGCTGGTCGTGCCCGATATTCTGGCGAACTGCGGCGGCGTGGTCGTTTCCTATTTCGAATGGGTGCAAAACCTGCAAGGCTATTACTGGGAATTTGACGAAGTTCAGGAAAAAGAAACCGTTGTCCTGCGCCGCGCGTTCCGCGATATTTGGAATCTAGCGCAAGAGTATGATGTGGACCTGCGTACCGCTTCTTACATGATGAGTATCCGCCGTGTTGAAAAAGCGATGAAGCTGCGCGGTTGGTACTGATCAAATTTTGAAGCGTTAGTTTGAGAAAAGGTCGTCTGAAAAATTTTCAGACGACCTTTTGGTTATGGCGGATAAGGTTAGATCATGGTGGAAGGAAATCCTAGTGTGATTTGATTTTCCCTCAATTGGCTTGCTATTTCTATTCAGAAATTACATGTCTACCATTATTCACGTAGTCTATAGGTGTGAAATGTATGGGTAACTCTGCATTCCTAATAGAAAAAATGTAATTCTTATAAAATAAACTATTTATGGAATGAATGTCTATTTCTAAAATATCTCTTTTAAATTTTTGAGCAATTTTTGTGCATTCTTTCTCATCAACATTTTTCCCAAGGAAGAAAAATAAAATTGACAATAACAAACAATAGCAACATCTAAATTGATGCAAGGAGGAATTAATAAAAATTGGTTCTTTAATATCTGAAATATAAAATGGAATCAGCCATATTTCTTTGTTTTTATTTATCGCAAAGAAACCATTATTATTTCTTCCGAAAACAATAAATTCATCTTTTTTATCGTTCTCAACGAGAACTTCCTCATCTTTAAATTTTATGAATTCAAATTTGTCTTTGTAATAATTTTCCAATTTTGAATATTCATTATTTGCCATGTCATTTAATAATTCAGAAAATGAAAAAATTTTTCTATTAAACTTTTTCGAGATTCTATATTCTGTTCCTTTTAAATCAATCTCGTTAATAATCATATGAATTTATCCTGTAAACTTTTGCATCGACCTAATAATTTTTAGTGAGTTCTCGAAAGTATAATACTCTAAAAACAGTAAGGTAGATTGGTTTAGAAAGACAACTTTTAAAAGGGTCGTCTGAAAACCATTTTTCAGACGACCCCGTATGGTTTGATGATCGATGCGGTAAGGTATGTTTGATGTAACACCTATTACATAAAATCCCCCGAATGTTTCCAATCGGGGGATTGTTCAATGTTGATAAAAAGTTTATTTATTCAACTCATTAGCCAAATACAGCCAAGTTTCGATGACGGTATCCGGATTCAGTGAAACGCTTTCGATGCCTTCTTGAACCAGCCATTTGGCGAAGTCCGGATGGTCTGACGGACCTTGACCGCAGATACCGACGTATTTGTTTTGCTTGCGGCAGGCAGAGATTGCCAAATGCAGCATCACTTTGACGGCAGGGTTGCGTTCGTCAAACGATTCGGACACCAAGCCGCTGTCGCGGTCGAGGCCGAGGGTCAGTTGGGTCATGTCGTTGGAGCCGATGGAGAAGCCGTCGAAGTATTGCAGGAATTGTTCTGCCAATACTGCGTTGCTCGGCAGTTCGCACATCATGATCAGGCGCAGGCCGTTTTTGCCGCGTTCCAAACCGTTTTCTTTCAAGGCTTTGACGACGGCTTCGGCTTCGCCCAACGTGCGGACGAACGGAATCATGATTTCGACGTTGGTCAGACCCATTTCGTCACGGACGCGTTTGAGGGCTTTGCATTCGAGCGCGAAGCAGTCTTTGAAGCTTTCGGCGACATAACGCGCCGCGCCACGGAAGCCCAGCATCGGGTTTTCTTCGTGTGGTTCGTAAATGCTGCCGCCGACCAAGTTGGCGTATTCGTTGGATTTGAAGTCGGACATACGGACGATGGTTTTACGCGGATAAACCGATGCGGCCAATGTTGCCACGCCTTCGGCGATTTTATCGACGTAGAAGTCGACAGGGGAGGCGTAGCCGGCGATGCGGCGGGTAATTTCCGCTTTCAATTCATCGTCTTGTTTGTCAAATTCCAACAAGGCTTTCGGGTGGATGCCGATTTGGCGGTTGATGATGAATTCCATCCGCGCCAAGCCGATGCCTTCGCTCGGCAGGTTGGCGAAGCTGAATGCGAGTTCGGGGTTGCCGACGTTCATCATGACTTTAACCGGCGCTTTGGGCATATTGTCCAAGGCAACGTCGGTGATTTGTACGTCCAGCAGGCCGGAATAGATGAAGCCCGTATCGCCTTCGGCACAGGATACGGTAACTTCTTGACCGTTGCTCAGCAATTCGGTCGCATTGCCGCAGCCGACTACGGCAGGAATACCCAGTTCGCGCGCGATGATGGCGGCGTGGCAGGTACGGCCGCCGCGGTTGGTAACGATGGCGGAAGCGCGTTTCATTACCGGCTCCCAATCCGGGTCGGTCATGTCGGTAACGAGTACGTCGCCTGCTTCAACGGAATCCATTTCGGAGGCGTCTTTCACTAAGCGGACTTTGCCTTGACCGACTTTTTGTCCGATGGCGCGGCCTTCGCACAAGACGTTTTTGTCGCCTTCGATGTCGAAACGGCGCAGGTTGCGGCCGCCTTCTTCTTGGGATTTCACGGTTTCGGGGCGGGCTTGCAGGATGTAGAGTTTGCCGTCCAAGCCGTCACGACCCCACTCGATATCCATCGGGCGGCCATAGTGTTTTTCGATTGTCAGCGCGTAGTGTGCCAATTCGGTGATTTCTTCGTCGGTAATGGAGAAGCGGTTGCGGTCTTCTTCGGGAACATCGACGTTCATCACGGATTTACCGGCTTCTGCTTTGTCGGTAAAGATCATTTTGATTTGTTTCGAACCCATGGTTTTGCGCAGGATGGCAGGTTTGCCTGCTTTCAGCGTGGGTTTGAATACATAGAATTCATCGGGGTTGACCGCGCCTTGTACAACGTTTTCGCCCAGACCGTAAGATGAAGTCACGAAAACGACTTGGTCGAAGCCGGATTCGGTGTCGAGGGTGAACATGACGCCGGACGCGCCGCTGTCGGAACGCACCATGCGCTGAACGCCGGCCGAGAGGGCAACGATGTCGTGTTCGAAGCCTTTATGAACGCGGTAGGAGATGGCACGGTCGTTGTACAAAGAGGCGAATACATGGCGCATGGCTTCTTTGACGTTTTCCAAGCCGTTGATATTCAGGAAGGTTTCCTGTTGACCTGCAAACGATGCGTCGGGCAGGTCTTCGGCGGTCGCAGAAGAACGGACGGCAACGGAAATGTCCGCGCCGCCTGCGTCTGCAACCATTTTGTTCCATGCCGTTTCGATTTCGGCATCCAGTTGTTCGGGGAAGGGCGTATCCAAAATCCATTGGCGGATTTCTTTACCGACGCGCGCCAGTTCGGCGACATCTTCTACATCTAGTTGTGCCAGTGCGGCGGAAATACGCTCGCTCAGTCCGTTGTGCGCTAAAAATGCGCGGTAGGCTTCGGCAGTAGTGGCAAAGCCGCCGGGGACGCGGACGCCTTTTTCAGTCAGCTGACTGATCATTTCACCTAGGGAGGCGTTTTTGCCGCCCACGCTTTCAACATCAGTCATACGCAGGTTTTCAAACCAAATTACGTAGTTGTCAGCCATTTGTGTGTCCAATCCAAGATATGTTAAAAAAGAAACGAATACGCTTTGTTATTTTAAGCGATTCAAACGACCGCTGTCATGCTTTTTCTGTCTCGATTTATTTGCGGGTCGTCTGAAAAATTGCGGGCTTCAGGCGTGTAGTCAAATGAAATCTGATGGGGAAGTCAGTATTCCCGTTGTCTATTTCTTTGTAAAACATAAGGTTTGAAATAGATTAATGACTGATTGGTAGAGTTTGGAAAGGTTTTGGATGGGTATAAAATTTTAAGATAATTCGATTATTAAAATAAAAATGCGTTTAAAGGTGGGTTTAATTGCGTTGTAGTTGGGTGTAATTTAGGCGTATTCCCTTTATTTAGAAGGTTTCAGCTGCTATGATAACCGTCTGCAACTGTCTTAAATTTCAAAGGATGACTGAATGACCGCCCCGCGCCATGTGTTTTATATTTCCGACCGTACCGGCCTGACTGCTGAAAATATCGGTGAGGCACTGCTGAATCAGTTTGGCAGAATCGAATTCAAACGCCACACCTATCCCTTCATCGATACGCCTGAAAAAGCGCGTACCGTCGTCGAAATAGTTAACCGCAACGCTCAGGAAAACGGTTTGCGCCCGATTGCCTTCGTCAGCGTCGTCAATGACGAAATCCGTGAAATCATCAAAAAAGCGGGCGCTTTCCATATCAATTTTTTCGAAACCTTCCTCGGGCTTTTGGAAAAAGAACTCAACACCGAGGCGGTTGCCGCCGAACAGGGGCACCACAGTATCGGCAATACACAACGCTATGATGCGCGTATGGAGGCGGTCAATTTCTCGCTCAACCATGACGACGGCGTCAGCGATAAAAACCTGAAAGAAGCCGATGTGATCTTGATGGGCGTATCGCGTTCGGGCAAAACGCCGACCTGTCTTTACCTTGCCCTGCAATACGGTATCCGCGCCGCCAATTACCCGCTGATTCCCGACGATTTGGAATCCACCGACCTGCCGCGCATGGTCAAACCTTACAAAGACAAACTGTTCGGCCTGACCATTCAACCCGAACGCCTGCAGGCCATCCGTCAAGAGCGCCGTCCGAATTCGACTTATGCCAAAATCGATACCTGCCGCAGTGAGATTGCCGATGCGCAAAATATGTTTAAACGTCACGGTATTCCGTTCACCAATACGACCGATAAATCGGTGGAAGAACTTGCCGTCCATATTCTTCAAGCCTGCAAATTGAAGCGGCGTTTTTGAGGCGTAACATATTGACTATTAATAAAAGGTCGTCTGAAACACGGAAGCGCGTTTCAGACGACCTTTTGCTGTCATGAATGCTTGGATTTACTTACATTTGCTATTATAATGCGCGTTTGGATTGGCCGTTTGAGGTCGTCTGAAAATATATAGTGGATTAACTTTAAACCAGTACGGCGTTGCCTCGCCTTGCCGTAC
>JVVZ01000037.1:0-6521 GCA_001062585.1 Neisseria meningitidis | reverse complement strand
TTGATTTGAGTTTTGGTATTTTTGCCCGACGGGGTGAAAAATACAGTTGCTACGTTTTCAGACGACCTGTATCTTGACTGCACGTCTATTTCACATACCAGATATAGTCGCCATGTTCGTTTTCGGGGCTGTTGTCAGAATCGGCAAGTATCACGACCGCCACTTTGCCGCCATACCCTGCGTCGCGCAGGAAGAGCGGCACGCCGAGCTGCTTGGACGTATGTATTGCGCCCGCCAGCATCCATGCGGGTTTGGGCGCGGCAATCAGGTTTTGCGCCATCGTGTGGTCTTTAAACTGCTGCATGGACACCAGCCCGTCGGTGCTGCCGTGGTTGCCGCCCATGATTTTGCCCAAAGCCTCGCGCACGCGCGCATCGCCGCCCGCTTTTCCTTGCGGCACAAACGAAGCCGCCTGTCGCACGGCGGTGCGTTCGGGGTTTGCCGCCAAAACTTTGGCTTTTTGTCCCATCAGGAAATGGACGAGCGTGCTGTAATCCTGCCATTGCCATGCGTTGTTCCAGCCCATTTTTTCATTCAGGCGGCGCGGCGTGGTTTTGCCGCCCGACTGCATCCATGTCTGCACTTCGTCGACCTGCCGCTGCTGCGAAGCGTCCAGCATTTCCAAAAGCACGGAGCCTGACTGCCTTGCGTCGGCAGTCTGAGCCAACAGCCATGCTTCCGCGTTATGGTGCGCCGCTTCGTCGTGTTTTTCGCCGATTAAGACGACATCCGCCTGCTTCAACTGCTGCACCAAAGCTTCGGGCGCAATTTCCCGCCCCGCCTGCGTATCGTAAATCCGCCCTTGCGGTGCGGCGGCGTGGACGGCTGCTGCCGCACACAGCCACGCGGCAGCGGCGAGCCTGTATAAAATCGGTTTGAACATCATGTTTGTCCTGTCGGTTTGGGGTCGTCTGAAACGGCGTTTGCGCTTTTCAGACGACCTTTTAGAATTTCAAGGTCAGACCGCCGTATATCGTCCGCCCGCGTCCCGTGCCTTGGTTGACGTTGTTGCCCTCGCCCAAATTGCCTGTGGCGAGTGTGCCGCCGCTGAGCGGGTAGTTGTAAACGCGGTTGGTCAGGTTGTCGATATTAAAGAATAAGCGCAGGTTTTTACGCGCCTGCCAAGTGGCGTAAAGGTCGATGATTTTGGGATTGCCGGCGACTTGGCGGGTCGTCTGAACCTGAGTATCGACATCCACGCCTTCCGCCACGGTGTCTTTGCCGGTATAGCTGATGCGCGTACCGACCGTCAGGCGGTTGTCCAGCCAGCGCGTTCCCGCATCCACCATCCAAACGCTGGAAGGCATGGCGCGAATATGGGAGAAGCCCAAATCGGCAAGGAAATCATGCGGGAAGGTGGTGCGCGTTTTGCTCCACGCGAGATTGATGTAGCCGCGTCCGAAGTCGTAGCCGCCTTCGATTTCCCAACCGCGCATCTTGGTGGTGTCAGGCATATTACGGAACACGCCTATCGCGTTGCTGTCGCTGCCGACCGCTTCGTCAATGGTGCAACGCTGTACGCCGTTGTCCCGACAGATATAAAACTGGTCTTGGACGATATAGTTTTTCACACGGTTGTTGAAATAGCCGACCTTCAGATTGAGAGTGTCGTCCGCTTTCCAAATGCCTTGTTTGTGGATGTTGAAGCCGATTTCGCGGTTGAACGAAGATTCGCCCTTCAGATAAGGATTGACCGAATACGGGCTGCCTTGGACGTTGTTGACGTACATGAATTCCTGCACGGTCGGGCTGCGGCTGCTTTTGCCGATATTGGCGTAAACCTGAAACCAGTCCCACGGTTTGTAAGCGACGCCGAAACGCGGATTCAGATGGTCTTCTTTACGGTTGAACCGAATATCGCCGCCGCGCGGCAGGATAATCGCGCCGTCGTCGTCGGTCGGCGGCAGATAGCCGCGCAAGCCGTAGCGTTCATAGCCCAAATCGGCATGAACCGTCCATTTCCCGGGTTTCCACTCGGCATCGAAAAATGCGCTGTCGAGGTTTTGTTTACCTTCTGCGAGCAGCATGGTGTTGTTTTCGTAATTGCTGTTGTAGCGCGTCCGCATGAATTTCGCGCCGTAGTTCAACGACAATTCGCTGTTGCCGATATCGGTGTTCGAGCGGTTTTGCAGGGTCAGCGAAGTGGTCGGGCTACGCGTGGTGCGTCCGACGTAGTCTTCACGCGCGCTTTCGCCCTGTAAAAACTTCTGCCGCGCATTGCTGAAAGATGCGTCAAACTGAAGATCCACCCAGTCGGACAAAGGGTTGTAGCGGTATTTCAGCAAACCCGTCTGCGTATTGACCTGCAAAGGGCTGTGGTTGTTGGTGAAGCGTGCGCGGTTCATCATATGGCCGAGAATAATGCTGTGGTAACGGCTGGGGCGGATGTGCAGCTTGTTGAGCGTACCCCACGAACGGATACCGCTTTCCGCCGCCGTATCCGCGTCGAACTCATCGCCGGTAATCACTTCGCCCGCACCGTTTTTATAGCCGCTCTTGCGCTTGCCGCTGATCGCACTGAGAAAGCCGATGCTGCCGCCGTTTTCAAATTCATGGCGGACAGCCGCGCCCATCATGCCGTTTTTGCCGTAGCCGTTCGTACCTTGACGATAGGTCGTCTGAAAACCGAATTTGCGGTCTTTGGCGACCAAATCATCCACATCCAACGCCCGCAATTAGGCATTGCCCGCCAAGGCGTTCACGCCGCCCGCGCCGGCAACCGAACCGCGCGATACATCAATGCCCGCAATAAAGTTTTCATCGACGTAAGTGGTATTGCCGTTCCAACCGTGCGCCGGATTGGCTTGGAAAAAGGTCTGCGTGACGCCGTCCACAGTCGTATTCACGCGCCCGAAGCCTTCCAGTCCGCGGATATTGACGGCAAAACCGCCCTGCCCCAAATCGTGCTGCGTAAACGTGCCGGGCATGGTGCGGATCAGCGTGTTCGCATCCTGCCCCAATTCGTCCGCATCGCGGTGGCTGACCGCAGAAGGCGTTCGAAACGGCTTGTCCGCACGCTTCCCGCGCACTTCAACCGTCGGCAGTACGCCCACGGCAGCGGCACGATATTCGTCGGCGGTAATTTGATTATTGGAAGATTCGGCAAAGGCAGAAGCGGGAATAGCGGAAACAGCTAGAAAAAGAAGGGTAAATTTTGATTTGAAAAGCATTGCTTGAATATGTCGCCTATTTTGAGGTTTAAGGGACGAGCAGACGCAAAACGCAAGTGAAGAGCTGAGTGTCGTTGCAAAGTGATGAAACCAAATTCATCTATTTATTATAATAATGATACAAATTATCATTAAATTTTAACATCAGGTCAACCTTCATCAAAAGTACCGAAAAATCAAAGTAAATTGAGACAATGCCGCATCGGTTTAACGTAAATCCGTCAAACCGCAAAATTTACGGCAAAACCGACTCCCCTACCCTTGCGCCAAGCATCGGCCTTTCGTCTAAACCCCTTATAAAAACAATACAATTCGGCTACAATAGCCCTATGCATTTTTTCAGACGACCTTAGCGAAACGCCGTCTGAAACCGAAATACCGAAACCATAGAGAATCACAACATGACCGATTACAGCAAAACCGTAAACCTGCTCGAAAGCCCGTTTCCGATGCGCGGCAACCTTGCCAAGCGCGAGCCTGCGTGGCTGAAAAGCTGGTACGAGCACAAACGCTATCAAAAACTGCGCGAAATCGCCAAAGGCCGTCCGAAATTCATCCTGCACGACGGCCCGCCGTATGCCAACGGCGACATCCACATCGGTCATGCCGTCAATAAAATCCTCAAAGACATCATTATCCGCAGCAAAACCCAAGCCGGTTTCGACGCGCCTTATGTGCCGGGCTGGGACTGCCACGGCCTGCCCATCGAAGTGATGGTGGAAAAGCTGCACGGCAAAGACATGCCCAAAGCGCGTTTCCGCGAATTGTGCCGCGAATATGCCGCCGAACAGGTTGCCCGCCAGAAAAAAGACTTCATCCGTCTGGGCGTGTTGGGCGATTGGGACAACCCCTACCTGACCATGGATTTCAAAACCGAGGCGGATACCGTGCGCATGCTCGGCGAAATCTACAAATCGGGCTATCTCTACCGCGGCGCGAAACCGGTTCAGTTCTGCTTGGACTGCGGCTCTTCGCTGGCGGAAGCGGAAGTGGAATACAAAGACAAAGTATCGCCTGCGATTGACGTCGGTTATCCGTTTAAAGACACCGCCGCGCTTGCCGCCGCATTCGGTTTGGCAGGCATCGAAGGCAAAGCGTTCGCCGTCATCTGGACAACCACGCCTTGGACGTTGCCCGCGAGCCAAGCCGTGTCTGCGGGTGCGGACGTGGTGTATCAACTGATTGATACGCCCAAAGGCAAATTGGTGCTCGCGAAAGATTTGGCGGAAGACGCGCTTAAACGCTACGGCTTCGTTTCAGACGACCTCAGCGTCCTCGCGGAAACCACCGGCGACAAGCTGGAAAACCTGCACATGAACCATCCGTTCCTCGAACGCGATATTCTCATGCTCAACGGCGAACACGTTACCACCGACGCCGGTACGGGCTTGGTGCACACCGCCCCCGCGCACGGTTTGGAAGACTACGCCGTCTGCAACAAATACGGCATCGAGCTTTACAACCCCGTCAACGCCGAAGGCAAATACATCAGCGAAACGCCGCGCGTCGCAGGCATGAGCGTTTGGGAGGCGAATCCCGTCATCCTGCAATGGCTGGAAGAAACCGGCAACCTTTTGGCAAGCAGCAAAATCGAACACAGCTACGCCCACTGCTGGCGCCATAAAACCCCGCTGATTTACCGCGCGACGGGTCAGTGGTTTATCGGCATGGACAAAGCCGGAAGCGACGGCAAAACCCTGCGCGACAAAGCCATCAAAGCCGTGGACGACACCGAATTCTTCCCGTCTTGGGGTCGCGCGCGCCTGGAAGCCATGATCGAAGGCCGCCCCGACTGGGTCGTTTCGCGCCAACGCTATTGGGGCACGCCAATGACCTTCTTCGTCCACAAAGAAACGGGCGAACTGCATCCGAACTCCGCCGAGCTTTTGGAAAAAATCGCCCAGAAAATCGAAGAAAAAGGCATCGAAGCATGGTTCTCACTCGATAAAAGCGAATTGTTGAGCGCGGAAGATTGCGAAAACTACGACAAACTTTCCGACACGATGGACGTATGGTTCGACTCCGGCTCGACCCATTATTCCGTCTTGAAACAGCGCGAAGAATTGGACTGGCCCGCCGACCTCTACCTCGAAGGCAGCGACCAACACCGCGGCTGGTTCCAATCTTCCATGCTGACCGGCTGCGCCTCATCCATGGGACGCGCCCCGTACAAACAGCTCCTGACCCACGGTTTCGTGGTTGACCAAAACGGCCGCAAAATGTCGAAATCCATCGGCAACGTCGTCGCGCCGCAAGAAGTCTATAACGAGTTCGGCGCGGACATCCTGCGCCTGTGGGCGGCATCCACCGATTACAGCGGCGAATTGGCGATTTCCAAAGAAATCCTCAAACGCGTCACCGAAAGCTACCGCCGCATCCGCAACACCTTGAGCTTCCTGTTTGCCAACCTGAGCGATTTCGACCCGTTCGAACACACCGTACCGCAGGCAGACATGGTCGAAATCGACCGCTACGCCTTAGTGTTGGCGCGTCAGTTGCAAGAGCGTCTGGCAGGCGACTTCTATCCGCGCTATGCCTTCCACTTCGCCGTGAAAGACATCGTCGCCTTCTGCTCGGAAGACTTGGGCGCGTTCTACCTCGATATCCTGAAAGACCGCCTCTACACCACCAAAGCCGACAGCCACGCCCGCCGCAGCGCGCAAACCGCCCTGTATCACATCACGCGCAGCCTAGTTCTCTTGATTGCACCGATTTTGTGCTTCACCGGCGAAGAAGCGTGGGACATCATCGGCGGCGGCGAAGAAGACAGCGTCCTCTTCCACACCTGGCACGAGTTCCCGCCCATCAATGAAAAAGCCGAAGCCGAACTGGTGAAAAAATGGACAGCAGTCCGCGAAGCGCGCGAAGCCGTAACCGCCGCCATCGAGCCTTTGCGCGCCGACAAAACCGTCGGTTCGTCCTTGCAGGCAGAAGCCGAAATCACCGCGCCGGAAGCCACCGCCGACTACCTGAACGCCTTGGGCGAAGAATTGCGCTTTGCCCTCTTGGTATCCAAAGCCGAAGTCAAAACCGGCAGCGAACTCGCCGTTACCGCAAAAGCCAGCGACGGCGAAAAATGCGAACGCTGCTGGCACTACACCCATGACATCGGCACAGTCGCAGGTCATGAAACCATCTGCAAACGCTGCGCCGAGAATGTGGACGGCAAAGGCGAAGAGCGGCATTACGCTTAAGCCCGTCTGAAAAAAGGTCGTCTGAAAACCGAATCAGGTTTTCAGACGACCTTTTGCTATGGACCTCCCAAACAGGGAAATCCGTTCAATATAGTGGATTAAATTTAAACCAGTACGGCGTTGCCTCGCCTTGCCGTACTGTCTGTACTGTCTGCGG
>JVVZ01000320.1:0-2305 GCA_001062585.1 Neisseria meningitidis | reverse complement strand
TTGAGCTAAGGCGAGGCAACGCCGTACTGGTTTAAAGTTAATCCACTATATATTTCAGACGACCTTTTCCTGTTTAAAACAAGGAATATCCGATGAAAGCCTTTCCAATTCTCTTATCTGCCCTCCTGCTCGCCGCCTGCGGCAAATCCGAAGCCCCAGCCGAGCCCGCCCAAAATGCCGCCGAAGCCGCGCCAAAGCCCGCGTTTAAAGTCAAATACATCGACAACAACGCCATCGCAGGCTTGGATTTAGGTCAAAGCAGCGAAGGCAAAACCAACGACGGCAAAAAACAAATCAGCTATCTGATTAATGGTTTGTCCGAACAAAACGTCATCCAACTGATCGGCAACCACCCCAACGATTTGGAAGTCATCAGCGGCAAATGTATGGAAACCGGCGACAAAGGCGAGCCTTTGGGCTGGACTGAAAACGGCAAATGCCATGCCTTGTTTGCCAAACTGGTCGGCAACATTGCCGAAGACGGCAGCAAACTGACAAGCTACCTCCTCTCCCACGCCGCCCTGCAACCCTATCAAGCTGGCAAAAGCGGTTATGCCGCCGTTCAAAACGGCCGCTACATCCTCGAACTCGACAGCGAAGGAATGTTCTACTTCCGCCGCCGCCACTATTGACCGAGCGGGTGCCGCCCATGACCGTACACACCTTAATCCGCACCCTGCCTAAAGCCGAATTGCACGTCCATATCGAAGGCACGTTCGAGCCGGAATTGATGTTCGCCATCGCCGGGCGCAACGGCGTTTCCATTCCCTATGCAGATGTGGACGCCGTGCGCCGCGCTTACGATTTTCACAACCTCCAGTCCTTCCTCGATATTTACTACGCAGCGGCGGCGGTCTTGCTCCACGAGCAGGATTTTTACGACCTGACCACCGCCTATTTCGCCCGCTGCCGCGAGGACAACGTTGTTCACACCGAAATCTTCTTCGACCCGCAAACCCATACCGCGCGCGGCGTACCGTTTGAAACCGTCATCAACGGCATCACCCGTGCTCGTCTGGAAGCGCAGGAAAAATGGGGGATTTCCAGCAGGCTGATTATGTGTTTCCTGCGGCATTTGAGCGAAGAATCCGCGTTTGAAACGCTTACCCAAGCGCAACCTTTCAGACGACATATCGACGGCATCGGACTGGATTCGGGCGAACTCGGCAACCCGCCCTCAAAATTCGAGCGCGTCTTCGCCCAAGCTCGCGCACAAGGTTTTCCCGCCGTCGCCCATGCCGGTGAAGAAGGCCCGCCCGAATACGTTTGGGAAGCGTTGGATTTGCTGAAAGTCGTCCGCATCGACCACGGCGTGCGCTCCGAAGAAGACGAAACCCTTATGCAGCGTCTGATTGCCGAACAAATGCCCCTGACCGTCTGCCCATTGAGCAACCTCAAACTCAAAGTCGTCGGCGATCTGTCCCGGCACAACCTACGCCGTATGCTTGGGCGCGGCGTATTGGTTACCGTCAATTCAGACGACCCCGCCTACTTCGGCGGCTATCTCAACCAAAACTTCATCGAACTTGCCGACGCATTGGATTTGAGTGAAACAGACATCCGCACCTTGTGTAAAAACTCGTTCAAAGCCTCGTTTTTAAGTGAGGAAGAAAAAGCAAAACGGTACGCCGAAATCGACGGCATCCATGTTTAAACACAAAGCCGACCTGAAAAACAATCCGGTCGGCTTTGTTTTTATCTAAAAATGCAAATCCTCTAACCACAGTCAATTCCCTACCAAACCACTCAACTATCCGCCCGAAATCTGTTAAAATACCGACCTATCCTAATAAATACAGCATCAAAAGGCACACAATCATGGCTCTTTTGCAGATTTCCGAACCCGGCATGTCCGCCGCTCCGCATCAACACCGCCTCGCCGTCGGCATCGACTTGGGTACGACCAACAGCCTGGTTGCCACCGTCCGCAGCGGCAGCCCGGTTTGTCTGACCGATATGGACGGGCGCACCACCCTGCCCTCCGTCGTCCGCTACGGCGAAGGCGATGCCGTCGAAGTCGGCAAAGCCGCCCTTGCCGCCCAAAAAACCGACCCGCTGAACACCATCAGCTCCGCCAAACGCCTGATTGGCCGCACGCTTGCCGACCTCGCTCAGGACGCGCAATACCTGCCCTACCGGTTCACGCCCAACGAGCGCGTGGTCGAGCTGAACACCCGCCAAGGTGCAAAAACGCCTATCGAAGTGTCGTCTGAAATCCTCAAAGCCCTCAAATCGCGTGCCGAAGAAACTTTAGGCGGCGATTTGGTCGGCGCCGTCATTACCGTTCCCGCCTATTTCGACGATG
>JVVZ01000319.1:0-253 GCA_001062585.1 Neisseria meningitidis | reverse complement strand
GCGGCGGGTGTTTTATTCAAACTCGCAATAGAAGGTCGTCTGAAAACGGTCATAGCGGGTTTGCCTGGCTGCAATCCGTGTTTTCAGACGACCTTGGTAACGAGTAGAAAAGTAGCGTGGACTTTGCCCGCGAGAAATATATCGGTCTATTTTGCTTGGGGCGAGGGGTAAAATATCCTGATTTTCGTGGGCGGAGCCCACGCTACGGCTGCGGCGGGTGTTTTATTCAAACTCGCAATAGAAGGTCGTCTGA
>JVVZ01000318.1:0-1640 GCA_001062585.1 Neisseria meningitidis | reverse complement strand
GGGTCGTCTGAAAGTATAGTTTATTCAGACGACCTTTGTCATAAAACGGGCTTGGCGGTATTTATTCGACATGGGCGGGC
The DNA here is from genome assembly GCA_001062585.1 of Neisseria meningitidis. Taxonomy (GTDB): domain Bacteria; phylum Pseudomonadota; class Gammaproteobacteria; order Burkholderiales; family Neisseriaceae; genus Neisseria; species Neisseria meningitidis_D. The sequence goes on along the minus strand of JVVZ01000318.1, from coordinate 1,560 downwards.
ATTTCGCGCGTCCGTAAGATGGGCGGTATGTCGATAATGTCGGTAGGGAAAATGACGGTTTGGCTTTATAATCTGATTCATTCTTTTCAGGCAAACCATTATGGAACACGATTCAAACGAAACTATGCGCCTTTCCAAACGTATGGCGCAATTGGGCTTATGCTCGCGCCGCGAGGCGGACAGCTACATCGAGCAAGGCTGGGTCAAGGTTAACGGACAAACCGCCGTACTCGGTCAGAAAGTAACCGAACGCGACCGCATCGACCTTAACCGGCAGGCGCATGAAAAACAGGCGGAGCGCGTTACCATCCTGCTCAACAAGCCCGTCGGCTACGTCAGCGCGCAGGCGGAAAAAGGCTACAAATCCGCTGCCGAGCTGATTACCGCCGACAACCGTTGGGAAGGCGACGACAGCCGCATTCCGTTCAGCGAAAAACACAAATTCGGCTTGGCGCCCGCCGGCAGGCTGGACATCGATTCCGTCGGGTTGCTGGTGTTGACGCAGGACGGCCGCATCGCCAAGCAGCTTATCGGCGAAAACAGCGGCAGCGAAAAAGAATATCTGGTGCGTGTGCGCGGCAAATTGGACGAAAAAGGACTTGCCTTGCTCAACCACGGATTAAGTCTGGACGGCGAGAAACTGCGCCCCGCCAAAGTAGAATGGCAAAACGAAGACCAACTGCGTTTCGTGTTGAAACAAGGCAAAAAGCGGCAAATCCGCCGTATGTGCGAACTTGTCGGTTTGCGCGTTGTCGGGCTGAAGCGGATTCGGATGGGTAAAGTCAAACTGGGCAAACTGCCGCCCGGTAAATGGCGTTATCTGCGGGCGGATGAGTCGTTTTGATTGGGTTTGAACTTGGGAATGACGGCAAAAGGTCGTCTGAAAACGTCACTGTATCCGTTTTATAAAGATAAGAATATGAATTTAGAAACCAAAATCCCGCCACCGGCGATATGCTTTATCTGCGCATTGTTGATGTATGCCTCTGCGCAAGTATCCGCGCTGGCAGGCATACTGCCGCGCTTTCCTATATGGCTGTCGGTTGTTTTGATAGCGTTTGGGACAGCGTTGGGCGTATCAGGTGTGTGGGCGTTTCGCCGTGTGCGCACGACCGTCAGTCCGTTCAATCCCGAACAAACCGAACACTTCGTTTCAGACGGCGTGTACCGTTTCAGCCGCAACCCGATGTATGCGGGCATGGGCTGCTGGCTGGCGGCATGGGCGGGACACTTGGCGCATCCGTTGCCGTGGCTGTTTTTGGCGGTATTTGCCGCCTATATGACGCGTTTCCAAATCATGCCCGAAGAACGCGTTTTGGCGCGGAAATTCGGTGCTGAGTACGAGGCGTACTGCCGACGCGTCCGCCGTTGGTTATAAAAGCGGAAAACATTAAATCAGATGCGCCTTTGCGACATGAGATGATCCGGCTGCGCCGATTGACTCGGATTGTGTAAGTCCGCGATGGTTCAAATCAAACAAAAGGTCGTCTGAAACCCCAAAACAAGGTTGAACTGCACCCCAAAAGTTGGACATCCCCTCCAACTCACAAGGTGCAGTTT
>JVVZ01000317.1:0-3648 GCA_001062585.1 Neisseria meningitidis | reverse complement strand
ACTGTCTGCGGCTTCGTCGCCTTGTCCTGATTTAAAGTTAATCCACTATATTCATCCGTATGCCTCATACCAAAGGTCGTCTGAAACCTCAAACCGGTTTTCAGACGACCTTTTTTTGTTCAATCAGAATTCGATGTTTTCGTAGGCATCGTCGAATACGAACGGGCCGCGTTCGCCGCCGCTTTCGGATTCGAGGTGGATGCGGGTCATCATCATGGACTGGTCGACTTCTTTCATCATGTCGTAAATGGATATGAGGGCGATGTTGACGCCGGTGACGGCTTCGGTCGTGATGCTTTTGCCGACTTCAGAGGAAACGGTTACGGTGGCTTTGACGTAGGCGAGTTCGACATCGACATCGAAATCGACGCGGACGTGTTGCAGGGGGAGGGGCTGGTAAAGCGGGACAAGCAGTCCGACCTGCTTGATGCCTTGGACGGCGGCGATACGGGCGACGTTGAGGATGCCTGCGTTTTGGGTGGCGTTTTCCGCCAAAACTTTGATGGCGGAGGTACTCATGTTGATAGAGCCGCTTGCCACGGCGGTGCGGACGGTGGGTTGGCGTTTGTCGTTTTCGCGTACGGAATTGAAGTTGAACATACTGTGCCTGCGTGAAAATAGGATTTTATGTCGTAGTATTTTACGGGATTTCTACGCTTCGGACTATGCTGCGGATACGAACGGCAGAATAATCGGACTGAAATGCACGGACGGCTTTGTTAAGGAATTAACGGCTTGACTTGTGCGGACGCGGGTTACATCAAGTTTCGGTGTTTTGCAACACCTTTTCCGATGGCGGTTTCAGACGACCTGCTATACAATGTTTTACGTTTGTTTTTAAGATAAATAAAGAGAGAAAATCATGCAACTGCATATCCTGAACAATCCCAAAGACGCGGCTCTAGCGGCAGACGCGGAATTTTTGAAACAATCTTTGTACAAACTCCTGCATGAAGAAGCCTCGCCTTTGGTGGTGGAAACGGTCAAACTGTTGTCCACTTCGGACGACAGCGCGGCTTTGATTGAGAAGGTTTTGCCGCAACTGGACGAACAGCAAACCCACGACCTGACGCTTGCCTGCGGCTTGTTCGCGCAGATTCTGAACATCGCCGAAGACGTACACCACGAACGCCGCCGCCAAATCCACGAAGAGGCGGGACACGGCGGCGCGGAAGGCAGCTTGGCGGAAACGGTACGCAAACTCAAAGCGGCAAAAGTCGGCGGCAAGGCGGTTCAAAAACAATTAAATACGACCAATGTTACCGCCGTTCTGACCGCGCACCCGACCGAAGTGCAACGCCAAACCGTGTTGAATTTCAACCGCCGCATCCGCGCCCTCCTGCCCCGCCGCGAACGCTGCACCCATGCCGACGCGCTGGCGGAATTGCGCCGCGAAATCGACACTATTTTGCTGGGCTTGTGGCAAACCAGCGAAACGCGCCACCACAAACTCAGCGTCAACGACGAAATCAACAACGGCGTATCCATCTTCCCGATGAGTTTCTTCGAAGCGCTGCCCAAACTCTACCGCAGCATGGAACGCGAGTTTCAGACGACCTATCCTGATGTGGACGTGCCCGACATCTTAAAAATCGGCGGCTGGATAGGCGGCGACCGCGACGGCAATCCGTTTGTCTCCGCCGAGACCCTGCGTTTTGCTTTCCGCCGCCATGCCGACGCGGTGTTCCGTTTTTACCGCGGCGAACTCGACAAACTCTACCGCGAGCTGCCGCTTTCCGTCCGCCGCGTCAAAGTCAACGACGACGTAATGGCGTTGTCGGACGAATCGCCAGACGAAGAAATCGCCCGCACCGAAGAGCCGTACCGCCGCGCCATCGCCTACATCATGGCGCGCGTGATGGGCAAAGCCCGCTCGCTCGGTTTGGGCATGGGCTGCAAATTCGGTTTCATGATGCCTTATGCCTCTGCACAAGAGTTTTCAGACGACCTCCACAAGCTGCAACGCTCCCTGCGCGACAACGGCAGCGCGCTTTTGGGCGAAGGCAGGCTCGCCGACCTGATCCGCTCCGTGTCCGTGTTTGGCTTCCACATGATGCCGCTCGACTTGCGCCAACACGCGGAAAAACACGCCGATGTCGTCGCCGAACTCTTCAAACACGCCGGTTTGGAAGACTACGGCAGCCTTTCCGAAACGGAAAAACAAACCGTCCTGCTGCGCGAGCTGAAACACCAGCGGCCGCTGTCCAGCCCGTTCATCACTTACAGCGAACACACCCGCCGCGAAATGGCGATTTTCAACGAAGCGCGCAACATCAAAGACGAATTCGGCGAGAACGCCGTTACCCAAAGCATCATCTCCAACTGCGAACAGCCCAGCGACCTGCTCGCCCTCGCGCTGCTGCTCAAAGAAAGCGGCTTGTTGACGGTTGAAAACGGCAAACCGCAAAGCCGCATCAACATCGTCCCCCTCTTCGAAACCATCGAAGCCCTCGAAAACGCCTGCCCCGTCATGGAAACCATGTTCAGCAACGAATGGTACCGCGACCTGCTGCAAAGCCGCGACAACATTCAGGAAATCATGCTCGGCTATTCCGATTCCAACAAAGACGGCGGCTACGTTACCAGCTCTTGGTGCCTCTATCAGGCGGAATTGGGCTTGGTCGAACTCTTCAAAAAATACGATGTCCGTATGCGCCTCTTCCACGGCCGCGGCGGCAGCGTCGGACGCGGCGGCGGCCCGTCCTACCAAGCCATCCTCGCCCAACCCGCAGGCAGTGTGGCGGGACAAATCCGCATCACCGAGCAAGGCGAAGTCATCACCGCCAAATACGCCGACCCCGGCAACGCCGTGCGCAACCTCGAAACCCTCGTCGCCGCCACGCTCGAAGCCAGCCTGCTGCCCGATCAAAAAGACCCCGAACCCGCGCTCATGCAGGCATTGTCGGACGTATCGTTCAAATACTACCGCGAGCTGATTACCCACCCCGACTTCATCGACTATTTCCTGCAAACCAGCCCCATACAGGAAATCGCCACCCTTAACCTCGGCAGCCGTCCCGCCAGCCGCAAAACTTTGGCGCGGATACAGGATTTGCGCGCGATACCGTGGGTGTTCTCATGGATGCAAAACCGCCTGATGCTGCCCGCGTGGTACGGCTTCGGCAGCGCGGTGGAAAGCCTGTGCGAAGGCAAACCCGAAACCCTCGCCGCCCTGCGGGAACACGCGCAACACAACCCCTTCTTCCAAGCCATGCTCTCCAATATGGAACAAGTCATGGCGAAAACCGACATCACCCTCGCCGAAAACTACGCCGGCTTGAGCGAATCGCCCGAAAAAGCCGCCATCATCTTCGGCATGATTAAGGAAGAATACCAACGCAGCCGCAAAGCCCTGCTCGACCTTTTGCAAACCGACGAACTCTTGCGCGACAACCGCAGCCTCGCCCGTTCGCTCGCCCTGCGGATTCCGTACCTGAACGCGCTCAACGGCCTGCAAGTCGCCATGCTCAAACGCCTGCGCAAAGACCCGCACGACCCGCACACCCTCCTGATGGTGCACCTGACCATCAACGGCGTGGCACAAGGTTTGCGCAATACAGGTTAAGGCAGCACGAAAAAAGGTCGTCTGAAACCGTTGAACTGCACCCCAAAAGTTGGACATCCCCTCCAACTCACAAGGTGCAGTTT
>JVVZ01000316.1:0-18859 GCA_001062585.1 Neisseria meningitidis | reverse complement strand
AATAAAAATGAGACAAGGCGGCAACGCCCGCCGTGTACGGGTAGTACATAAGGGTGTTGCCAACGCCGTATCATTGCAATTTTAATCCACTATACTGCATCGCCTGATTTGCTTGACAGAGTTACAAATACCGCTTCAACATATACTGAAGTAATATTAATTTTAGGTTAAATTACGCAAATATATTAATACTAATTTTTATTAATTATTTGTATTTCCGATATTATATTTAGTCACTAACGGTATAGTAATTACTAAAAATAATACAATTCAAAATCTTACCGCCCAGCTTGATTATAATATTTGCATAAACATTTCCCAACACTCCATTATCGTCGGGCAATGCTGCATTTGCACATGCAAAACTTTTACGTCCAAAACCAATCTTAGGGAAAGATTTATTTTCGACACCGACAAAACGGATTCCGACCCTGCTGTTTTTATGACTGCCGGCCGGGGTTCTGCTGCGGCATTTTGCACTGTGCGGCACGCCCTTTTCCATCACATGAGACTTGTCATGAAAAATATTACCATTCAGAAATTTGCAGATAAAACCGCCAAAATCGGCATCGTCGGCCTGGGCTATGTCGGCCTGCCGCTGATGCTCCGTTATGTGGACATCGGTTATCAGGTTTTGGGCTTCGACATCGACAAAACCAAAGTCGACAAACTCAACAAAGGCGAGACCTACATCGAGCATATTCCTGCCGAGAAAATCGCCGCTGCTTCTAACAGCCTGTTTGAAGCCACCACCGACTTCTCCCGCATCGGTGAAGTGGAAGCCGTGATTTTGTGCGTACCGACTCCGTTGAACAAATACCGCGAGCCGGACATGAGCTTCGTTATCGACACCACCGATGCGGTGAAACCTTACCTGCGCGCAGGTCAAGTGCTGTCTTTGGAGTCCACCACCTACCCTGGTACAACCGAAGAAGAATTGCTGCCGCGTGTTGAAGAAGGCGGCTTGAAAGTCGGTAAAGACGTGTTCTTGGTGTACTCTCCGGAACGTGAAGACCCGGGCAACCCGAATTTTGAAACCCGCACCATCCCGAAAGTCATCGGCGGTCATACCCCTGCTTGTTTGGAAGTCGGTATCGCGCTGTATCAGCCTGCCATCGACAAAGTCGTACCGGTAAGCTCCACCAAAGCCGCCGAGCTGACCAAACTTCTGGAAAACATCCACCGCGCCGTGAACATCGGTTTGGTGAACGAGATGAAAATCGTCGCCGACAAAATGGATGTCGATATTCACGAAGTCATCGCCGCCGCGGCAACCAAACCGTTCGGCTTCGTTGCCTACTATCCCGGTCCGGGCTTGGGCGGTCACTGTATCCCCATCGACCCGTTCTACCTGACTTGGAAAGCGCGCGAATACGGCGTGAACACCCGCTTCATCGAGTTGGCAGGCGAAGTGAACTCCCACATGCCCGACTACGTCATCAGCAAAGTGGGACTGGCTTTGAACGAACACAACCGTTCCATCAAAGACAGCAAAATCTTGGTTTTGGGTATCGCCTACAAGAAAAATGTGGACGACATGCGCGAAAGCCCGTCTGTGGAGGTGATGGACCGCCTGCACAAATTGGGCGCAAACATTTCCTACTCTGACCCGCACGTGCTTGAGTTCCCGTACATCCCCGGCCACCACTACTTCGACCTGAAGAGCGAGCCGCTGACGCCGGAAACCGTAGCGAAATACGACTGCGTGGTGCTGACGACCGACCACGATAAGTTTGACTACGACATGATTGCCGAACACGCCAAACTGATTGTCGATACGCGCGGCAAGTTCCCTGCGAAAAACCCGAAAGTCGTGAAAGCGTAACACCTTTGACGATTGAGGCAGACTGCCTGCCGACGGGTTTCGGCAGGCAGTCGGCTTTCTTAGACCGTTTGTTTTCAGACGACCTAAGAAAGCCCTTATTTATATGATGCTGCTGCGTTTTCAGGTCGTCTGAAAATCTTGGCGGCAACAAATCCCTCCTATTTATGAATATAAGAAAAATACTCGGCTATGCTTTGGGTCCGATAGGCAGTGCGGCTTTCGGCATCCTCTCGCTTCCGCTGATTTCATGGTACTACCCTACGGAAGACATCGGCCGTATCGTCTTGCTGCAAACCATATCCGCTCTGACCATCCTGATTTTGGGGCTGGGCTTGGATCAGGCGTATATCCGCGAATACTACGTCAGCGAAGACAAAGCCGCGCTGTTCAAATCCTTCAGCCTGTCCCCGTTTGTTTTGAGCATTGCCGGGGTATTGCTGATACTTTTGTGGAATCCTTCTTGGCCTTCCAAAATTATTTTTAATTTGAACAACACCAAGCTGGGTATTCTGTTTTTAGTTTTTTTACTGACCACCCTGTTTATCCGCTTTTTCTCGCTCATCCTACGGATGCAGGAAAAAGCAATTGCTTTCTCACTCAGCCAGCTGACACCGAAATTCCTGATTTTGGTTTTGGTTTTGCTCTTCATCCTAATCGGTTTGCCAACCCATACCACCAGCCTGGTCTTTGCCTATACCGCCGCCCAAATACTGACCGTCGCTGTATTAATCTACCAAACCCGAACCGATTTGGCCGCCGCCATCCGTTCGCCTTGGTCGGCAAAGCTGCACAAAATGGGTCTGCAATACGGACTGCCTTTGGCATTCGGCAATCTCGCCTACTGGGGGCTGACGTCTATCGACCGTTTTGTTTTGAAAGAAATGGCAAGTTTGGAGCAACTGGGGATTTACTCGATGGCGGTCAGCTTCGGCGCTGTCGCCCTGATTTTCCAAAGCGTATTCTCAACCATATGGGCGCCATTGGTGTTCAAATGGGTTGAAGACAACACCAACCTCGACAAAATCGGCGGCATTACCCTGTCGATGACTGCGCTCATCAGCGCGATGGTTTGCTTTATCGGTATTTTTTCGCCGGTGGTCACTTGGATTCTTCCCGGGAAATATGCATCGGTACAGTTTATTTTACTGTCGTGCATGATGTTTCCTTTGTTTTATACGCTGACGGAAGTGACCGGCATCGGTTTGAACGTCGTCAAAAAAACCTGGCTGATTACCGCAGTCAATATTGCGGCATTCCTGCTGAACTTCGGCCTGCTGTATTGGCTGGTTCCGCTCTTGGGCGCACGGGGCGCTGCAATGGCGAGCGCGACTTCTTTTTGGGTGTTTATGCTCATTAAGACCGAATTGTCTTCAAGGATGTGGCAGAAGCTGCCCTGCCGGAAAATTTATACCCACACCGCACTCTGCCTGATTTTGTGCCTGGGCTACACCTACTTCGGCAATACCGGCAACTATTACATTTTTGCTTTAATCTGGCTGGCAGGTTTGATTGCCCTGACTGTGAAATACAAAACATCACTTTCTTCAGCTTTATCAGTAGTGAAAGGTCGTCTGAATAAAAAACATTCAACACAATAACAACCATACTGCGTGCAGTTTTTGATTCTGCCGCTACAAAACGCTTACTCACCGAGAATCTTTGATTTTGTGCCCTGTCCGCAACCCATGCGGCTTGTACGCCGACACACTCGACACAGGTATTATCATGCATACATTAATCATTCCTTCTTGGTATCCATCCACTCCGGACGACGTCAACGGAATCTTCTTCCGCCTGCAAGCACAAGCCTTGCAACGCTCCGGAGTCAAAGTAGGGGTCGTTGCACCGATATTCCGTTCGTTCAGAACTCAGGCAAAAACTGCGTTCAACCCGAAAAATTACGGAATAAGGACCTACATCGACAAAGACGTACCGACTTATGTGTACGACAGCATGTTTTTCTTCCCGCGCATCCCGCATATCGATCGCAAACGGGAAATCGCCGCCAGTATGAAACTGTTCCGCCGATACGTTGCAGACCACGGCATGCCCGACGTCCTGCACGCGCACTGCGTCAACAGCGGCGGCATCATTGCATACGAAATCCACAAAGCAACCGGCATTCCGTATGTCATTACCGAACACAGTACCACCTACGCCCGCAAACTTATCCGCAACTGGCAACGCCCGCTGATGTATGCCGCCGCCCAAAACGCCGCCTGCCGCCTGGCAGTCAGCCGCGACTTTGCCGAACTGCTGAAAGAAGAATACCGCGGATTGGAGTGGCAATATGTTCCCAATATCCTGTCCGCCAGCTTTGAAGCACCGATCGACCTTGCCGACAAACCCGCCAACGAAGACTTTACCTTCTGCTCGGTCGCGCACCTGCAACATAAAAAAGGCTACGACATCCTGCTGCCCGCCTTTGCCGAAGCAGTCAAAGCCTATCCGAACCTGAAACTGAAAATCGGCGGCGGCGGTTATGAAGAATTCAAGCTGCACCGTTTGGCAAAAGACTTGGGGCTGGAAAACAACGTTATCTTTGAAGGTCGTCTGAAAAACGAAGAAGTCTTGGAATTGATGTATCAAAGCGATGCCTTCGTATTGGCCAGCCGCCACGAAACTTTCGGTGTTGTTTTCATCGAGGCTTTGGCGCAAGGGCTGCCCGTCATCGCGACGCGCTGTGGCGGTCCTGAGACTATCGTCAATCCATCCAACGGGCTTTTGGTCGATGTCGGAGACCAAAAATCGCTGACGGAAGCACTTATCTCCCTCTATCGGAACCGGAAAAAATATTTCCCGCGCCTGTTGCGCGAAAACTGCCTGAAAGAATTTGGAGAGCGTCCCGTTACCGAACAAATCATTTCTGCATATAATAAAGCTCTTGGAACGACCTAAATTTCAGGAAGCAACGTGAAAATTAAAAAACAAAATATATACATTACTATGCTTTATACGATGGTTACCGCCTACATGCTGGGGCCGATGCTGTCGTATAAACTGGGGATTCCGCGTATCGACAATCCGCTGACCCTCTTGCTGGTGCCTGCCACCCTGCTGATTTTTTTCATAGAAAACAAAACATTCAACAGCAAGGCAGGACTCATGCTGATGGCGGTCGGGCTGATGACCGGCTGGAGCGCAATCCATCTGTTCATCACGCCCTTGGATTCGGTCAGGGTCATGGATACCTTTTTCTTCCTGTCGGTCGCCGGTTTGTTTTACCTGCTGTATCTGATTTTGAGCCGACACGAAAACCCCTTGCGCTTCGTACGCAGGCTGTTGGTTTACTTTTGCGCCTTTATCATTATCCCGCCCGTTATCGAAGTATTGACCGGCATCCAGTTTGTCAAATCAGACGAAATTTTGGCGATTGAGGCCGGCGTTATTAAAGGCTTTTTCTTCAACCCCAACAACTTGGGTACGACCGCCCTCTTCTTCGCCCCTGCCGTGTTGATATTTTTCAATATCGGCGTCAACAAGAGGGAATATTTTTTCGGCTGGATTTTATTTTTGAGTTTGGGCGCGATTGTTTTCGCCAGCGCATCGCGTACGGCGACGATGAGTTACATTATTTTGTTTATCCTGAACTTGATTTACCGTAACAACGGGCTGTTTACGCTGATGACCATAGGCGTTACAGGCGCAGGCTTGTCGATGATTCCGAAACAGTACATTGCCGATTTCCTGCTCTCGATGCACGGCAATGCCTTTTTGGAAAACATTTCTTCCCGCCTGTATTTGTTCCTGTTCAATTTGGAGAGTGACAACTCGGTCGGCTACCGCCAAGAAATTTACAACTACTTCTGGAGCAATCCGCCGCTTTTGCTTTACGGCTACGGCCCTAAAAACTTTCAGGAATACTTCGGCGGGCATTTGAGCGACAGCCTCGGTTTTGAAAACCCGCACAGTTTCATCATCGAACTGTATTTGGGCTTCGGCATGATTTCCTTAATCGGCTTCATCTGTTACATCATTTGGTATGCAGTGAACGTCTTTTTAAGCCAAAACCTGCGGAACAAACAAAAAGCCATCGGCTTGGCGGCAATCGGCCTGTTTATTTTGGGCGGCTTCATCCCGTCCACCATTTTGCGCATGCCCTTCCTCTGGCTGCCCTGCTTTTTGATTTTCCTATACAGCGTCCTGCCGCAGCGCGATACGGCGTACAACGCGTACCGATACACCCCTTGATAGAAAACATGATATGAAAAAAATTGTTTTGACTACTTCCATGTCCGGCCTCGGCGGCACTGAAAACGCGACCTTCCGCTTAGGACGGTTGCTCAGGCAGCGCGGCCACGAGGTCGTCCTTGCCTCTTCCGATGGCCCGCTCATCAAAGAAGCCCAAGCCTTGGGCATCCAATGGCGTCCGATTGATTTTTATCAGGGCGGCATCTTGGGCTACATCAAAGGCATGTTCGCCTACATGAAGATGTTGAAACAAGAAAAACCCGACATCATCCACTGCCAAATGGCGCGTATCGTTCCCGCCTGTGCCATCGCGGCGAAAATCTCTTCGCCGAAAACCAAAGTGTTCTACCACGCGCGCGGTTTGGATGCCGAAACTTATCCGAAAATCGCCAAACTTTTCGACAAACTGGGTGTATACATCATCGGCAACTGCAGGCACGAACAGGAAAAACTCATCCGCCACGGCTTCCCCGCCAACCGCATCACCTACACCTACAACGCCCTGCACAAAGCCGATTACGTTCCTGAAAAAACCGCCAAAGACTACGTCATGCTCGGCACGCTGTCGCGCTTGGATACCGTCCGCGCCGTGCATGTGATGCTGGACATCTTTAAGAAAATGGTCGACCGCAATATGCCCGTGCGCCTGAACGTAGCAGGCATAGGCGAGGAGATGGACAATCTGAAATCGCAAGCAAAACGACTGGGCATAGACGACAAAGTCACCTTCCTCGGCGGCGTGCGCGATTTGACCGGCTATTTCAAAGACGTGGATATTTTGGTGAACACGCCGCACTGCATCGGCGACCACGGCGCAGGCGTCGGCAACAACATCCTTGAAGCCGGCCTCTACGACACGCCCGTCGTGACCTACAACATGGGCGGCATTTCCGAAATGGTCATTACCGGCGAAACCGGATACTGTTTCCCCTTCGGCGAAGACGAAGCCTTTATCGAAGCCGTCGATCAACTCATCAAGCAGCCCGAGTTACGCGAAAAGATGGGCAAAGCCCTGCATAAACACGTTGAGACCTTGTGTTCCGATGATGAAATCTATCGCACCACAATGGCCGCTTACGATATGTGAGGTCGTCTGAAAATATGAACATCACTATCGTCGCCCCCTACTGTTCGCTGCCGTCCGAGCCGCATTTCAACCGCTTCTGGTATCTCGCCGAACTGTTGTCGCAGTCTCATGATGTATTGCTGATTACCAGCAATTTCAAACACTACGACAAATCTTTCAGACGACCTGAAGATGCCGAATCTGCTTCGCAAGGTCGTCTGAAAGTCATGCTGTTGGAAGAGAGCGGCTACGGAAAAAACGTCTCGCTGGACCGCGTCAAAAGCCATCATGTGTTCGTCAAAAATTTTGAGCAATGGCTGAACAACTGCCGTCCGGGCGAACAAGACGTCGTCTTTTCCGCCTATCCGCTGATCGCCACCAACCTGCTTTTGGGCGAACACAAAGCGCGTTTGGGCTACAAGCTGATTATCGACGTGCAGGACGTATGGCCGGAGTCCTTCTCCTCAGTCGTGCCGTTTTTGAAAAAAATCCCGCACAACCTGCTCCCCTTCTCCTCCCGCGCCAACCGTGCCTACCGCTACGCCGATGCGCTGGTCGCCGTGTCGCAGACCTACCTCGACCGCGCCAAAGAAGCCAATCCGAACGTGCCCGGCGAAGTCGTCTATATCGGTGCGGATTTTCCGAAACTCGATGCCGCGCCGGCAAAAGACTTCGGCGACGACAAAACCCGCTTCTTCTACTTGGGTACGCTCAGTTACAGCTATGACGTCGAAACCGTGTGCAAAGGCGTTCGGAAACTGTTGGACGGCGGCGAAAATGTAGAGCTGCACATCATGGGCGGCGGCCCCGATTTGGACAGGCTCAAACAATACGCCTGCGAGGGCATCCAGTTTTACGGCTACATCCCCTACGCCGAAATGATGTCGGTCGCCAAGGGCTGCGACATCTCCGTCAACGCCATCCATTCCTACGCCATGCAGTCGATTACCAACAAACTGTCCGACTACATGGCATTGCAAAAACCGATTTTAAACAGCCAGGTCAACGACGAAGTTGCCGAAGTCCTCACCCTGCTGCCGCATGCGGACTACCGTTCCGGCGATGTGGACAGCTTCGTCCAAGCCGCAAAAGACATTCTGGCGCGCAAAAACGACCCCGTTCAATCCGACGAAATCGTCCGCCGCTTCAAGCGCGACGTGGCGTATCAAAAAATCGTCAACCTGATTGAAAGATTAGCCCATGAGTAAATTCTTCAAACGCCTGTTTGACATCATCGCCTCCGCCTCAGGACTGATTTTCCTCTCGCCCGTATTTTTGATTTTGATATACCTCATCCGCAAAAACTTGGGCGAACCGGTATTCTTCACCCAAGAGCGGCCGGGCAAAGACGGCAAACCGTTCAAAATGATCAAATTCCGCTCCATGCGCGATGCGGTCGATAAAGACGGCAACCCGCTGCCCGACAGCGAGCGGCTGACCCCTTTCGGCAAGAAACTGCGCGCGACAAGCTTGGACGAACTTCCAGAGCTTTGGAACGTTCTAAAAGGAGAGATGAGCCTGGTCGGACCAAGACCGCTGTTGATGAGCTACCTGCCGCTTTACAACGAATTTCAAAACCGCCGCCACGAAATGAGGCCCGGCGTAACCGGTTGGGCGCAGGTCAACGGGCGCAACGCGCTTTCGTGGGACGAAAAGTTCGCACACGATATTTGGTATATCGACCATTACAGTTTTTGGCTGGATATGAAAATCCTGTTTCTGACAGTCAAAAAAGTCTTTATCAAAGAAGGTATTTCGGCTGAGGGAGAAGCCACCATGCCCTATTTCACAGGAAATGACACTGATGCGAAAAAATAACGTACTTATCCTTTCCGCGGGAAGGCGCGTTGAATTGGTACAGGATTTTCAAACCGAAGCGGCCAAGTTTTCAGACGACGTCAAGATTTTGACGACGGATTTGGTGCCGCGTATGTCCTCCGCCTGCCACGTTTCGGACGGTTCGTTTGAAGTGCCGCTGATTAGCGCCGATTCGTATATCGACAGCATTTTCGATCTGGCGGTACGCGAAAACATCGGTTTAATCATCCCGACCATAGACACCGAACTGCAAAAGTTGGCAGACGAGCGCGAACGCTTCGAAGCGGCAGGCATCCACATCGTCGTTTCCGACTCGGACTTCATCGCGCAATGCCGCGACAAACGGAAAACTGCCAGTTTGTTTGCCCGCTACGGCATACGCTCGCCCGAAATTTACGACCGCGAGAAGCTGGTTTTCCCTTGCTTTGCCAAACCCTACGACGGCAGCCGCGCCATCGGTGCCAAACGGATCGACACGCCAGCCTGCCTGATGCCTGAAATCGTGGACGACCCCAAGCTGATGTTCTGCGAGCTTATCGACATCGAAAACGAATTTTCCGAATTTACCGTCGATATGTATTACGACCATGAAGGTCGTCTGAAATGCGCCATCCCGCGAAAACGCTTGGAAGTGCGCTCCGGCGAAGTCAGCAAAGGCATTACCCGCAAAAACAGCCTCTACCAAACGCTGCTGGAAAAAATGGCGGTATTGGAAGGCGCGCGAGGCTGTATTACGGCGCAATTCTTCTGCAACGAAGAAACCGGCGAATTCTACGGCGTGGAAATCAACCCCCGCTTCGGCGGCGGCTTCCCGCTGACGTATGCCGCAGGCGGCAATTATCCGGGCTGGCTGATGCACGAATACTTCCGCAACGAAGAAATCCCGTTTTCAGACGACTGGGAAAACAACCTCATCATGCTGCGCTACGATGCCAAGGTCTTGGTTCATGAAAACGATTAATCCCGAAACCGCCGTCATTGTCTTCGACTTGGACGATACGCTGTACTCGGAATACGAATACAAACTCTCCGGCATCCGTGCAATCGTCGATACCGTTGCCGCCCTGTATCCCGATTGGGATTCAGACGACCTATGGCGCAGTATCGACCCCGACGGTAAAGACTGGCTGGACAAGTTGTGCCGCCACTGCGGTTTCAACGAATCGGAAAAACAGGTTCTTCTGTGGCAATACCGGCTGCACCGCCCGACGCTGACGCCGTATGCCCCGCATGATTTCCTGTCCGAGCTGACCGCGCCCTTCGCCGCACGCGCGCTGATTACCGACGGCAGAAGCCTGACCCAACGCTTGAAATTGGAAGCCTTGGGGCTGTATTCCCTGTTTGACGACATCCTCGTCTCCGAAGCCTGCGCTTCGGAAAAGCCCGACGGCAAACGCTTCCGCTATTTACAAGACAAATATGCCGAAAAGGCAGACTGCTTCATCTACATCGGCGACAACCTTTCCAAAGACTTCATCGCGCCGAACGCTTTGGGCTGGATCACCATAGGGCTGCATCCGTCCGAGCACAATATTCACCACCACTTACCCGAAAACTTTAACAAAGAACACCATCCCGATGCGTGGATCAGCTCCCTGCAAGATTTAGCGCAGCTGATTGCCCCTTCGGACTGTTCAACAAAATCACACATTAGCTGATAAAACAAAAAGGACTCTTACATGACAAAAATATTATTCATGGGACGTAAACGGCTTTCCGCCAACCTGCTCCGGCTCTTATCCTCACAAAACGGCATCGAAATCGTCGGCGTACTGACCGACAGCCACCTGCAAGGCTCACCGACGGCTGCCGCCGCCAAAGAATTGGGCTTGCCGCTCTACACTTTCGACACCGCCTTGGAAGCAATGAAAGAAGGTCGTCTGAAATACGACTTGGGCCTGTCCGTACTCTACTGGCGCAAACTGCGCGACGAATTCCTGACCGTCCCGCGCTTGGGTACGATCAACTTCCACCCTGCCCTGTTGCCCGAATACAAAGGCACGGGCGGCTACAACCTCGCCATCATGGACGAATTGTCCGAATGGGGCAGCACCGCCCACTACGTCGATGCCTCCATCGACACCGGCGAAATCATCGAAGTGGACCGCTTCCCCATTGATTCTTCTGTAGAAACCGCCCAATCGCTCGAACGCAAGACCATGCAGGCATTGGAGCCATTCGCACAACGCATTATCGCCCGCGCCGTCGAAGCGCAAGCCAAACTGCCGACCACGCCCAACATCGGTGGCCGCTACGTCAGCCGCGACGAAATGGAAGCCATGAAGCAAATCCGCGACGGCGACGACGTCGAGAAAAAAATCCGCGCGTTCTGGTTCCCGCCTTACGACGGTGCATACGTCGAAATCAACGGTCAAAAATACACCTTGATCAACCGCCAACTGCTGGAAGAAGTCGCCCCCAAAGACTCCACCAGCCTTTTCGCAGGAAAAGCCAATGCTTAACACATCCCTATCCCCGTGGCCGAGCTTCACCCAAGAAGAAGCCGATGCCGTTTCCAAAGTCCTGTTGTCCAACAAAGTCAATTACTGGACGGGCACCGAATGCCGCGAATTTGAAAAAGAATTCGCCGCCTTCGCCGGCACGCAATACGCCGTTGCCCTCTCCAACGGTACACTGGCGCTTGATGTCGCGCTAAAAGCAATGGGCATAGGCGCAGGCGACGACGTCATCGTTACCTCGCGCACCTTCCTCGCCTCCGCTTCCTGCATTGTTACCGCAGGCGCGAACCCCGTGTTTGCCGACGTGGATTTGAACAGCCAAAACATCAGCGCCGAAACCATCAAAGCCGCGCTGACGCCGAATACCAAAGCCATCATCGTCGTCCACCTCGCCGGTATGCCCGCCGAAATGGACGGCATCATGGACTTGGCAAAAGAACATGATTTGTGGGTTATCGAAGACTGCGCCCAAGCGCACGGTGCGAAATACAAAGGTAAATCCGTCGGCTCCATCGGACACGTCGGCGCATGGTCGTTCTGCCAAGACAAAATCATGACCACCGGCGGCGAAGGCGGCATGGTGACCACCAACGACAAAGAGCTGTGGAGCAAAATGTGGTCGTACAAAGACCACGGCAAAAGCTATGACGCCGTGTACCACCGCGAACACGCCCCCGGCTTCCGCTGGCTGCACGAAAGTTTCGGCACCAACTGGCGCATGATGGAAATGCAGGCGGTCATCGGCCGCATCCAGCTCAAACGTATGCCCGAATGGACGGCACGCCGCCAAGCGCATGCCGCCAAGCTGGCAGAAAGCCTGGGCAAATTCAAAAGCATCCGTCTGATTGAAGTCGCCGACTACATCGAACACGCGCAATACAAGTTCTACGCCTTCGTCAAACCCGAACACCTCAAAGACGGCTGGACGCGCGACCGCATCGTCAGCGAACTGAACGCGCGCAAAGTCCCCTGCTATCAAGGCAGCTGCTCCGAAGTCTATTTGGAAAAAGCCTTCGACAACACGCCGTGGCGTCCGAAAGAGCGGCTGAAAAACGCCGTCCAACTGGGCGACACCAGCCTGATGTTCTTGGTACACCCGACGCTGACCGACGACGAAATCGCGTTCTGCAAAGAACACATCGAAGCTGTGTTGGCAGAAGCCACAGCATAAAGTACAAACCGCCGCACCCGTATCATCGGGACGGCGGCGGTTTACCGCTTCAGCCGAATAAAAAAGGGAACCGGCAAGCAGCCGACACATACGGAAAACCAATGCTCCGTAGCAACAAACGTCTTTTCAGACGACCTTTGCATGACCGGGGTCGTCTGAAACCCACCCACAACATTATTCAGAACATACCAAAATGAATTTGGAAACCCTGTTATCCCTGCCCCGCAACGTCAAGAAAACCTTCTTCGTCATCCACGACGTTTTGATGATTTTTATCGCCTTTTGGTTTGCGCAAAGCCTCCGAGTCCAATACTCCGACGAATGGGCAAGCATGGCGAACTGGCTTGCCTTCGGCTCGACCGCCTTTTTGACCATCGCCCTGTTTGTCAGACTGGGGCTGTACCGCGCCGTTACCCGCTTCGTCAGCACCCGCGTCCTGACCGCCGCCGCATTCGGCAGCCTGATTTCGGCAGTCTTGTTCTGCCTGACCACTCTGGTTTTCGAACGTAAACTGCACCTCGCCCTGCCCGTCGTTTATTTCTTGCTGCTGGTCGTCTGTATCACCAGTTCGCGCATGATTCTGCGCGCCATCCTGACCGACCGCCACAAAAAACAAATGGTGCCCGTCATCATTTACGGCGCAGGACAATCCGGCCGCCAACTGCTGGAAGCCATCAAACAGGTCAACGAATATTCCGCCGTCGCCTTTGTGGACGACAACCCCAAAATCCGCCGCACCGTCATCTACGACCTGACCGTCTATGGTCCTGAAGACATCCAATCGCTCATCGACCGCTACGGTGTGGAAAAAATCCTGCTCGCCATCCCCAGCTCCACTCAGGAAGAACGCCGCCGCATCATTCAAAGCCTCGAAAAATACAAATGCGAAGTGCTGACCATCCCCGGCATGAAAGACTTGGTGGACGGTAAAATCAAAGTCAGCGCGCTGAAAAAAATCTCTGTCGTCGATTTGCTCGGCCGCGACCCCGTCGCCCCGCGCCCCGAACTCATGGGTGCGGACATTACCGGCAAAACCGTAATGGTAACAGGTGCGGGCGGGTCCATCGGCTCCGAACTCTGCCGCCAAATCCTGAAATGCCGCCCGTCCAAATTACTGCTGTTCGAACTGTCCGAGTTCTCCCTGTACAGCATAGACAAAGAATTGCGCGAAACTCAGGCAGCCGCCGGCAGTCAAATCGAAGTCGTCCCCCTGCTCGGCTCCGTGCAAAACAAAGAACGCCTGATCAGTGTCATGACCGCGTACGGCGTTGAAACCGTCTATCATGCCGCCGCCTACAAACACGTCCCCATGGTCGAGTTCAACACCGTCGAAGGCATACGCAACAACGTCTTCGGCACGCTCTTGTGCGCCCAAGCCGCCGTCGAATCCGGCGTCAGCACCTTCGTGCTTATCTCCACCGACAAAGCCGTGCGCCCGACCAACACCATGGGCGCCAGCAAACGCATGGCGGAACTCTGCCTGCAGGCACTCGCCGCCGAACCCGGCCAACAGACCCGCTTCTGTATGGTGCGTTTTGGCAACGTTTTAGGCTCCTCCGGCTCCGTCGTCCCCGTGTTTGAAAAACAAATCGCCGAAGGCGGCCCCATCACCCTGACCCATCAAGACATCACCCGCTACTTCATGACCATCCCCGAAGCCGCCCAACTCGTCATTCAAGCAGGCGCGATGGGCAAAGGCGGCGACGTATTCGTGTTGGATATGGGCGAATCTGTTAAAATCATTGACTTAGCCAAACAAATGATTACGCTTAGCGGCCTGAAATTGAAAGATGCCCAACATCCCGACGGCGATATCGAAATTAAAATTACAGGACTGCGTCCGGGTGAAAAACTTTACGAAGAATTGCTCATCGGAGACGAAGTGCAAAAAACCACTCATCCCCGAATTATGACCGCCAGCGAAGTAATGCTGCCATGGGCGCAATTAAATGACATAATTATGCGTATGGACTTAGCGTGCTCAAATTCAGACCAACAAACCCTGCGCGCCCTGCTGCTCGAAGCCCCCGCCGGCTTTAATCCCAAAGACGATATTTGCGATTTGGTTTGGCAGCAGACACATTAAATACCCGACCGATAAAGCAAAACATTCCACAAAAAGGTCGTCTGAAAATTTTCAGACGACCCCGATAAGACTGACAAGGATACCGACATGAAAAAACAGCTTGCCCTCATCAGCCTGTCCCTGATGGCACTGACCGCCTGCAACAGCAGCACCGTCATTCCCGGCTCCACCATCAACACACGCAACAAAACCATCGTTTACGAAAACGGCGAAACCGTAGCAGATACCAAATTCGACAAGCGCGTCGCCATCTATCCGATCACCTTCGGCCTCGTTGAAAAAATGCGCAAACCGCCGGTGTTGTCACAAAACAACGGTGCGCTTGAGCGCAGCAAAGCCGCCTACCGCTACCACATCGGTAAAGGCGACGTATTGAACATCATGGTCTGGGCGCACACCGACCTCAATTCGCCCGTACAACAAAGCAACCCGCAAAACAACCAAGTCAGCCGAGGCGCATGGGTGGACGAAGGCGGCTACATCACCTATCCGCTGGTCGGCAAAATCCAAGCGCAAGGCAAAACCATAGACGAGCTGCAAAACATCCTGACAGGTCGTCTGAAACGCTATCTTAAAAATCCCCAAGTCGCCATCAACGTAACCGAATTCCGCTCGCAACGCGTATCCGTTTCCGGCGCCGTCGGACAAGCAGGACAACTGCCGATTACCAACGTCCCCATGACCATCCTCGATGCCGTCAACCAGGCGGGCGGCGTGGCGCAAAATGCCGACACCCACAACATCAAATGGACACACAACGGCGTTGACCGCACCATCTCCCTGCAAAACATCATGCAGTACGGCGATATGTCGCAAAACCACCTCTTAAGCAACGGCGACATCGTTTACGTTCCGAACAACAGCAACAGCAAAGTGTACGTTATGGGCGAAGTCGGCCGCCAAGCCACCCTGCCTATCGGCAACCACGGCCTGAACCTCACTCAAGCCTTGGGTGAAACCGGCGGCATGAACCAAGCCTTGGCAGACGCCACCGGCGTATTTGTCATCCGCCGCGCGCCCGAAGATGCGGCCAAACCTATCCACATTTACCAACTTAACCTGAAAGACGCGACCGCTTACGCCTTGGGCAGTGACTTCGACCTGCGTCCGAACGACGTTGTTTATGTGACTGCCGCCCCGGTTACCCGTTGGAACCGCGTAGTGTCGCAATTGACCAGCTTCGTCAGCAACGTCAACGCCATCGACAACACGTTCAAATAACCTGACGGCGCCTGACAGCACCTGCTGTCAGGCAAAACGGCAGGCCGGTTATTTATCGTCTGACGACATATAAACAAAACCTTTTCAGACCGACCAAATATCCGACCTCAAACCGTTTTATCATGATTTGACCCTACACAAGAAAAAAATACCGCTTCTCTTATGTTTCAAAATATTTTAGTAGTATGCATGGGAAATATCTGCCGCTCCCCGATAGCGGAGCGTATCTTGCAGAAAAAGCTGCCCGGACACCGTGTCAGTTCGGCCGGCATCAACGCATTGGCGGGAAAAGATGCCGACTTCCAAGCCATTAAAACCGCCCTTAAACACGGCGTAGTCGTTGCCGGACACACCGCCCGCCAACTGACCCCTGAAATGTGCAACGCAGCAGACCTGATTTTGGTGATGGAGCCGGCCCATATCGATATGGTTGCTGACATCCTGCCTTCCGCGCGCGGGAAAACCATCCTGCTCGCCCAATGGCTGCCCAAGAAAAACATACCCGACCCGTTCAAACAAAGCAGCGAAATGTTTGAAGCCGTATTCCAACAAATACAAAGCGCAGCCGAGACTTGGGCTGAAAAATTGAACGGACCAACCCCGGCATAACACTCACTTACGCCGGATTCAATCAATTAAATCCAAACAGAAAGCCTACTGATGTATAAACAATATCCGTCATCAGCATCCTCCAACAACGACGAAATCGATTTCGGCCAACAACTGCACAATCTGTGGCTGCACAAATCCAAAATCGCCACCGCACTGATTGCGGGCGGCTTGCTCGGTGCCGTTTTCAGCTTTGCGTCCACGCCTGTCTACCGCGCCGACGCCATGTTGGAAATCGAAACCAAACAAAACCAGATTCTGACCGAAATCAACAACATGCTTTCCAACGAGCCGGCGCCTTCCGAAGCCGAAATCGAATTGGTCCAATCACGCATGGTTATAGGCAAAACCGTTGACGAGCTTCAGCTTGACCAAGAAGTCAAAGCCACCTACTTCCCGGTTTTCGGCAACATGATTCACAACCTCAGCGGCAACGACGATCCGATTTTGAAAATCGGTACATTTACCGTTTCCGAAGAATGGATCAACAAACCCTTCAAACTGACCGTCAAAGACAGCAAAAACTATATCCTGACGCTCCCGAACGGTACAGCCAAAGAAGGCCGCGTCGGCACTCCGCTGAAAATCAATAACGAAACCGTTCTGAAAGTCGACCAAATCCTTGCCGAAACAGAGCAGGATTTCGAGTTGACCAAGTTTTCCAAGCTCAGCGCCATCGAAAACATCAAAAACCAACTCTCGGTCATCAGCAAAGGCAAAACCAGCCCCATCATCAACCTTGCCTACACCGATGTTGATCCGAAAAAAACCAGCGCCGTCCTCAACAGCATCGCCGACAACTACGTCGCGCAAAACCGCGAACGCGACATTCAAGTCGCCTCCAGCGGCTTGGCGTTCATCAGCGAAGAATTGCCTCGTCTGAAAGAAACCCTGCAAGAAGCAGAAAACAAACTCAATGCTTACCGCGAACGCGCAGGTTCGCTCGACATTCCGCTTGAGTCCAAAGGCGCGCTTGAAAGCCTGACCAGCATCGAAACCCAAATCACCCTGCTCAAAACCGAAGAAGCAGGCTTAGCGGAACTGTATACTCCGGAACACCCTTCCTATAAAGCCGTTTTGGACAAACTGGCGGTACTCGAACGCGCCAAGAGCAAAATCAACCAGCAAATCGCCGGCCTGCCCAACACCCAACAGGAAGTCATCCGCCTGACCCGCGACGTAGAAACCAACCAAGCGACCTACGTCCAACTCTTGGCGAAACAACAAGAACTCAACATCATGAAAGCCAGCGCGCAAGGCAATGTCCGCGTCGTTGACCATGCCTACACGCCGGAACAACCGATCGCCCCGCGCAAAGCCGTCATTACCGCATTAAGCGCACTTGCCGCAGGCGCACTCGCCTCCATGTGGGTCATGCTGCAAGGCCGTATGCGCCGAGGCATCACGTCGTCTGAAGAGATTGAAAACCTCAATCTCGAAGTTGCCGCCCTCGTACCCTACTCCAAAACCCAGCAAAAACGCGACCTGTTGAAACGCAAATTCAAATCCCTAACCGGCCGCTCCAATTATCTGCTGGCAAACGAGGACGCCTCCGATGTCGCCGTCGAAGCCATCCGCGCCCTGCGTACCAACATCTACTTCTCCATGCTGGATGCGCGCAACAATGTCCTCATGATTACCGGTGCGGCTCCGGAAGCGGGCAAATCCTTTATTTCAGCCAACCTCGCTACCGTAATGGCACAATCAGGCAAACGCGTATTGCTGATCGATACCGATATGCGTAAAGGCTATTTGGACCAACTGTTCAAACTGACGCCCGAATACGGCTTGGCAGACATCCTTTCCGGCCATGTCTCCCCTGCCAAAGCCGTCTGTGAAACGCGGATTGAAAACCTGCACCTCATCAGCAACGGCGGTTATCCTAAAAATCCATCCGAGCTGCTGATGGACAGCCGCTTCACAGAATTGCTGGCAAACGCCCAAAAACGTTACGACTACGTGATTATCGACACCCCGCCTGTCCTCGCAGTGACCGACGCAACCATCGTCGGACAGCTGGCAGGTACGGTTCTGCTGGTCAGCCGCTACGGCAACACTACCACCAGAGAGCTTGAAATCAGTGCCGACCGTCTGCGTCAGAACAAGATCAATATCAAAGGCGTCATCCTGAACGGCATGAAGCGCGAAGCCAACAGTATGTATGACTACTACGCCTACCATTCTCCGCAGGATGGCAAGAAACCGGTTAAAAAAGAAGCGCCGGAAAACAAAGCTTAAAGCCGGAAACTAGCTGTTTTCTGCCAAAAAGGTCGTCTGAAACGGAAAAATCAAGTTTCAGACGACCTTTTGTCATGCCTTTCAACAGATGCGATAAAAATCATCTTATTTGAGTTTAAGCAAGATATAGTGGATTAAATTTAAATCAGGACAAGGCGACGAAGCCGCAGACAGT
>JVVZ01000315.1:0-8939 GCA_001062585.1 Neisseria meningitidis | reverse complement strand
CCAGTACGGCGTTGCCTCGCCTTGTCGTACTATCTGTACTGTCTGCGGCTTCGTTGCCTTGTCCTGATTTAGTTAATCCACTATAACCGCTTCAGAACAAGCTTTCAAAGGCGGCATAGACGCTGATGACGGCAATCAGGCTGTCCACGCGGTCAAACACGCCGCCGTGTCCGGGCAGCAGATTGCTGCTGTCTTTGATGCCCGCCGCGCGTTTGAGCCAGCTTTCCAACAGGTCGCCGCATACGCTGACAACGGTCAACACCAAACCGATTAACACGGTATTGAACCAGCCTGCGTCAAACGTGAGCCAACCAGCCCACCACACCACAGTCATGTACACTGCCACGCAAATCGCGCCGCCGATTGCGCCTTCCCAGCTCTTGCCGGGGCTGACGGTCGGTGCGATTTTGTGTTTGCCGAACGCTTTGCCGCTGAAATACGCGCAAACATCGGCAACCCACACCAAACCCATCACAGCGAGCAGCGACAAGGCGTAATCGGGATGCGGACGCAGGGACATGAGTGCGAACCAAAACGGCATGACCAAAAGCCAGCCGACGGTATAAGCCTGCCAGCCGCCGTTCAATTTCCATTTGAATTTCAGCCACAAAGGCATAACGACCAGCCAAAACGCCAAAACGGCGTACCAGACGATATCCGGCAGCGTCCAACCGCCTGCATAGGCGATGACGCCGAACACCAGCGTTGCGGCGAGATAATGATTGGTTTTCAGTTTTTCCAATCCGCTCATGCGGGCGTATTCCCACAGCGTAACCAGAGAAATCAACCCGCAAAATGCCGCCCACAGCCATTGCGGCGCGTAAAACAGCATACCGAGCATCAACGGCAGCATCCACAGCGCCGTGATAATCCGTTGTTTCAACATTTTTAACCCCTTTGCTGCTCTACCGGCAGCTGTTCCGAAGTGCGGCCGAAGCGCCGTTCGCGTTTTTGGAACGAGGCGACAGCACCGTCCAAGGCTTTGCTGTCAAAATCGGGCCACAGGGTATCGGTAAAATAAAGTTCGGCATACGCCATCTGCCAAAGCAGGAAATTGCTGATGCGCGTTTCACCGCCGGTGCGGATGAACAAATCCGGCTCCGGTGCATCGCCCAGCATCAAGTGTTTCGCCAGCGCGTCTTCCGTAATTTCGGATACGCCTTCGGCAATCAGTTTGTTTGCCGCCTGCAAAATATCCCAGCGGCCGCCGTAATCCGCGGCGATGCTCAGGGTCAGACCGGTATTGTTCGCCGTCAACGCTTCCGCCTCTTCGATGCCTTGCAGAATCTGCCGGTTGAAGCGTTCGCGGCTGCCCAACACCTTCAGGCGCATATTGTTTTCGTGCAGACGGCGCACCTGCTTTTGCAAAGCCTGCAAAAACAGCCCCATCAGGAACGACACTTCGTCTTCGGGACGGCGCCAGTTTTCAGTTGAAAAGGCAAACACGGTCAGATATTGCACACCCAGTTTGGCGCAATGCTTCACCATATTTTCCAACGCGTCCAAGCCGCGTTTGTGCCCCATCACGCGGGGAAGGAAACGCTTTTTCGCCCAACGGCCGTTGCCGTCCATAATCACGGCGATATGCTTCGGAACCGAAGTATGTTCCAAAATGGTCTGCGTGCTGCTCTTCATCTCTGCCTTTCGCAGCGCGGCGGTTCAAAGGTCGTCTGAAACGCCGCGGACAAGGGTTTAAATCGCCATCAAATCTTCTTCTTTGGCAGCCAGCGTTTTGTCGGCTTCGGCGATGTATTTGTCGGTCAGTTTTTGAACCGCCTCTTCGCCACGACGTGCTTCGTCTTCGGAAATTTCTTTGTCTTTCAAGAGTTTTTTGATGTGATCGTTTGCATCGCGGCGCACGTTGCGGATGGACACGCGTCCTTCTTCCGCTTCGCTGCGTACGACTTTAATCAAATCTTTACGGCGCTCTTCGGTCAACATAGGCATAGGCACTCGGATCAAATCGCCGACGGCTGCCGGGTTCAGACCCAAGTTTGAATCGCGGATGGCTTTCTCGACTTTGGCAGCCATATTGCTTTCAAAAGGTTTTACGCCGATGGTGCGCGCGTCCAGAAGCGTCACGTTGGCAACTTGGCTGACCGGAACCATGCTGCCCCAGTATTCGACTTCCACTTGGTCCAACAGACCGGTATGCGCACGGCCGGTACGCACTTTCGCCAAATTCTCTTTCAGCACTTCTACCGAGCGCTGCATTTTGCTTTCCGCTGTTTTTTGAATATCGTTAATCATTTTCTGCTTTCAAATAAGATACTGAATTTAAAACCTCGCCCGGACGCATGACCATCCGAACGGCAAATCAAGCTGTTAACTGCGCATAGTACCGTCATTCGGCGATTCCGACAAGGCAGGGGCGGTTTTGGGCCTTGTTTCTTAACTGATATTTAAATGCCGTTGCACATGAGTTTGGGGCGGAAAAGCATGGACGGCCTCGATACAGCCGCATTCATTTGCGTATAGACAAAAAGGTCGTCTGAAAACCTTGTCAACCGGTTTTCAGACGACCTTTATCCTATTCCGCCTCCAACCTCTCTATGGCGAAAGGCAGGGTGCAAAACAGGAAAATACGCTCCTGTTACGATGCAATCACGAACCAAAGACCTCGAAGAAGCAGGTATATCAATAATGTGATGGTAATGTTGTTGTATCGCCATTTCATTTGGTTGATGGAAAAAACCAGCAGTATGAGGAGAAAGAATTGTCCTATGTATACCCATACCATGTCTGCTGACAACAATACGGCACAAATCAATCCCAAAGGCAAAAGAATCATCCAAGCAGGCAACGAAGCAATCGCCCACTTCGGTTTTCTATTACGTGCACGGACAAATTCTCCAATAGAAGAAAAGGTCGTCTGCTTCTGCGTAATCAAAGACAAAATACTCATGCCGCCATAAGCTACGGCGCAAATATACAGCAATTGTTTATAGTTGCTTACGAAGCTAATCGCAGCTAAAGGCGTAAGAAGTCCAAGTACGATAAAAGTCAATCGGGAAGAGCGCAGGTGCAGGCGTTCTGCCATAGCCGCGCGGGCGGCAACGCTGCATAAGACAACAGAAACAATGGAAGCAATAATTGGAGATACTGTATTGGATACACCTTCACTCAAGTATGAAAGATCTTCCGCGGCGGACAACATACCGGTTACGAACATGACCATGACAACAAACAGCAATAGGAGTTGCAACAGAGATCCTTCCCATTGATTGTTGCCGCGTTTGAACTGCAAAGCATTGACCAATATCATGCAGGCGAGTGCCCATGAGTTGAGCGGCATAGTCAACCATATGATGAAAACATCGCTGTCTTCATGGTTGAAATGAAACATCGTTAGGCCGATCAGTATCCAGCCGACAAGGAAAATAACCCAACCGGTCAAAGGCGCGACAACAATCCTCGCCCAAGCCATCTGCCACGGAGACAAAGAGGACATGCGCAACTGGTCAAATGCATTGCTGGAAACGTCTTGGCGCAGACTGCGCTCAATCTGCAGATAAAGGGCGATATTTGAAATGCCGGTACCGAACGCACCGACGCTGGCAATATATTCCACCAGGTTTTCAGAATTGGCATTGGCAAAAACAAACAGGCAGTAGAGTATGATGATGCCTGCAATCATGCCCCAGCTCATGTTGAGCCACATCAGCCTTTGAAATTCGGCGTTAACCCGGATTTTGGGGATATTCAATTTATTGTCCATCGGCTTGCTCCTGTTGCTCTTGTTGCTCCTGCTTGTGGAGATTGAGGCTGTTTTGATAACTGTTTAGCAGCGACGCCTTAATGACGGACGCTTCGCTCAAAGGCAGGTTTTGTTCAAACAGCTTGCGCAACAAGGCTGCACGAGCTTCTTCGCCCACATCCAATATGACGGTAACGGCATGATTGTTCCATTCTGCCTGCTTCACGCCTTCCGTATTGCGGACCCGCTCGAATATGGATTCATCCAAACCGACAAATTGCAGCGAAACAGTCTGATCTTCGTTAACATCATCATTAACAGATTGAAATGCCTGAACACGTCCGCCTTTGATAACCAGCATATGCGAACAATATTCGTCCAGCTCGGAAAGAATATGGCTCGACACCAAAATGCTCATGCCTTCATCTTTGAGCTTCAGCAGCAACAAAGACAATTCATGTCGTGCCTCAGGGTCAAGACCGCTGGCAGGTTCATCCAAAAGCAAGAACTTAGGACGATGGATGATGACTTGCCCGATACCGACACGCTGCTTCTGACCGCGGGAAAGGTCGCTGACTTTGGCATACAGTTTATGTTCCAAATTAAGCAGGCGAACGGTTTCCAGCAGCAAATCAGGAAGTCGCGCATCAGGAATACCGCGGGATTTGGCGGCATACGTTAAGCACTGGATCACGCTCAAACCATCCGGCAACCCAAAAAAATCAGGCAGGTAGCCGAGTTTGGAAAAGCTATCGCGCGGATTATCAAGAATAGGCAGGCCGTCAAGCAAGACATCGCCGGATGTCGGGATTTCCAATCCTGCCATACAACGCATCAAAGTGGATTTGCCGGCACCATTAGGTCCGATTAATCCGGTAATACTGCCCTGCGGAAGTTCAACCGAGACATCGTACAATGCCTGCGTATTGCCGTAGTAAAAATCTAGATGTTGGACATTAATCATAATATTTATAAGATATGAAGGGGTTGGATGCAAAAATCGGGGGCGCTAACGCCGACTGATAAACTTTTATCACACGGATGAAATGACAAAATGGCTTTTCAGACGACCTCAAACATTTCTTGGCATTTCATGATAAACATTCAGCCTCAGCCGCTCCGATCTTGAGCCTTCGTATTATCAACAAAAAACTGTTTGACATACAAAAAACTGCTTCTGCGGTCGCTTTAATCGAAGGACGGATAACTTTACCCTATATCAGCGAACTTAAAAAAAGCGGCAAGGACACCTTCCAAGCCGCTTTTTTGTCATTGGTTTGTTACCTTCCAACCTATAAATGGCATATGGAACATCATCAAACATCTCAAGAGATACGTTTTCAGACGACCCCACACTTACCTGGGGCGGCAACAAACGAATAATAGACAAATCCTGTTACCATATTTTCGACAGTTTTTCTTTAACTTTAGTCTCCATTTCAGCACTCAAATGGCGACCCAATATTTTGCCGAAATCTTCTTCAGGCGTATAGTTCACCAGCTCAGGGGCTTTGACGACATCTCTAGCGACACTATATACGCTGCCGAAATCATCAATCAATCCCACTTCTTTAGCCTCCGAACCGGTATAGATACGGCCGCTGAAAACATCAGAATACTGCTGATCTTTCAAACGCTTTCCGCGTCCGAGTTTAACCGATTTAATAAATTCCTTATGGATATCGGTCAGCATTTTTTCCCAAATCTGAGTTTGTGCGGGCGTTTCAGGAGAAAACGGATCGCCCATACCTTTATTGCTGCCCGCGATTTTCAGACGACGTTTGATACCGATTTTATCCATCAGCCCCGTCGCATCAAACCCCCCGCCAATCACACCGATACTGCCGACCACGCTGGACGGGTCCGCATAAATCTTGTCAGCCGCCGCCGCAATGTAATAACAGCCCGATGCACACATATCCTCCGCCACCACATACACAGGAATGTCTTTATGCTCCGACTTCATACGGCGGATTTCGTTAAACGCAATATTGGAAACCACAGGCGATCCGCCCGGACTATTGGCGCGGATGATAATCGCTTTAGCATTGGGATTATTGTAAACCGCCTCCATACCGGTGCGCAGCATCTCAACCTGGTCATCAAGTTCATTGCCGATTTCACCTTTCAAATCGATCACTGCCGTATGTTCCCCACTGCTTTGCACTGCATCGGTATCGTCTCCAAACAGTGACGCAATAAACATGAGAAATAAAATCACACCGATAACACGCCAAATATTGCGCCAAATACGTGCGCTACGCTGCTCTTTATAAGAAGCCAGCAATACTTCGCGCAATACTTCGCGCTCCCAAAACGAGCCGGAATGAGATGAGGGATTATTCCCCTCACGAGAATAAGGTTCCTGCATGATCGGTACTTTCATTGTTCAAATTTTGACACTCGGAACCACAATTCAGGTAGCTCCAACATTTTAGAGGATGTCTCCTATCCAATAACCCCGCATTCTACCGTCCTAAAAGATAAAATTTCAATCATCAGCAAATATTTGAACAAAGTTTTCATTTTATAACGAAATTTTTGGTTTCCTCATTAGAGGGAATCCAAAGAAAACAGCGTCGGAAAATGATATGGGATATTATGCGCAATGATAAAAGCTTGAAGATGACTTATGATAACTATTTTGAGTACGCGGTTTATACCTATCATAATGCTGTGTTGTTCGGCAGTTTGTTACAGCCATTAGAGTTTATCTCCGGCAAAACATACCGATACCGTCGATGTAAACATTAAAAGCGCAGACGCCTATTCCGGAAAACGCTTTTTTCAAAACACCCGCAAGAGTGTAGTAAGCGTAGATTGGATTGGAAATCCAACATTTATCAAGGTCGTCTGAAAGTTTTCAGACGACCTCTTTGCCAATAGCAGTCGTCCTGTTTAATTATTCATATGGTTGTGATACACCTCCATCACAAACCTGCCGACCACATTTTCTAGGTAAAGAATCGATTGTTTTATTCCCTGAAAGCGCAGGCAGACTATGAAAATGCAAAAAACGTCAGGAAAATGCAGAAACCAGCCCCAGATGATTTAAATAACTTACTTGTCTATTTAAGGACTAAAATGACCAATCAAGTTAAATATGATCGCAATAAAGACCGCCAGGGATTGTTTGATAAGGATTTTTTTGAGCAATCTTATGAAAATAACCTTATGTTGCTTAATGTCACGTTTCAGTGTGAAAAAGACTATCCTACCGAACCGCCTACAAATGTGGTTGACCAGTTATATCCTTTATTACTTACCGAATACACCGTAGGATTTCCGATAGAAGAAATCAAGAAGCGTATGAATCAAATAGTTTATTACTGTAAGCAATGCCTGGATATACACAGGCAATACGGGCAAAAGGAAGACATCATGTTTATTTGGGGGCCGGAGGAGTGGGCGGGAGAAAAGCAGCCCAACATTATCGGACTTTGCCTATTGTTCGAACGGATGGATTGGCTGGAAACCATTAAAGACAGCCTCAATCCCTATAACGATGACGAAATGTATTACGATCCATCATTCAGGGCTTTGATAAATATGGCACTACCCACGAAATTTGATCCCAGTGCCAAATTTGCCAAAGGCGGACACAACTTCCGCAAACCCCTGCTGCAAGCAATCATGGCGGAAAGCAAGGAAGAATCCCTGAAATACCTCAACACCTACCTCACCGGTTGGTACGAAGGCAACCGAAAAATCGGTAATCTCCTGATTGACACACATTTGAACCAAGATCCCAAATATGGGGGCTATATCGGCTACTGGAGCTTTGAATCCGCCGCAGTCGCCTATTTAAAAGACTTGGACGACACCTCCCTGCGGCAGTATCTGTACTATCCTAAAGATATGGTGGACTGGGCGCGGGAGCAGAAGCTTAAGCACGAGTAGGAGCAATACGGCAAGGGTGGATTGATATGAAGAAAATCGTTTTATTATTCTTTATTTATAGTAGTTTCGCTATGGCAGAACAAAATATTTTTCCTGTTCATGAAGTGCAAAATTTGTTGGGTTATGGGCAGTTAGAGTTTTTAAAGCCAAATAAAAAAAATATTTTTATGCGCTATACGATGAAAAATAAAGGAATAAAAACATATTCCTTACAAGATGGCTGTTATCAAAAAGATAAAGTAGATAATTGTGTATCTGAAATGGTTTATCTGGAATCTTCGCCTGATGGCAAGTATTCGATATTTATGCATATAGAAGGAGGCATGGTAGAGGATTTGGAAGAAAATTCTTCGCATTACCATGAAACTAATAATATTTTGATTTTAAATCATAAAAGCGGGTGTTTGGTTATGGCGCCTTCTAAATACTACGTTAATTGGAAAGGAAAACATACCTTAAGTGATGGGGATGGAGATAGAGATATTGATTTAAATAAATATTTTAGAGGAATACCTATATTTTATAGAAATAATAAATTGGATGCGGAAAATTATTATGGCGTAGATAATGTAAATAGTTGCCGTAAATTTCAATTGTAAAAATTACCTTCTTATTGGTGCTATCCAGCAAGCGTAGATTGAATTGAAAGTCTGTTATTGAGGTCGTCTGAAAAATTGAGGATTTCTGTTTTCAGACGACCCTTCGTCAAGTGGATACAGATTCAAGAGATAAACCAATCCGTAGCGTAGGCTTCGCCCACGACCTTCTGCCCAAATATCCGAATCAAATTATTTATGTTCATTCGTGGGCAAAGCCCACGCTACGGGCGGCTGGCTCTCCCGTCTGGCGGGAGAGATCGGCTCTACGGTTTTCACGAATTTGATTTTACCTAAAACCATAAAGCCACTCCCATCCTAACCTTCCCCCGCCGGACGGGGGAAGGGACAAGTTGCCGTTTCAGAAAATCGTAGCGTGGGCTTCGCCCGCGATCTTCCCGCCCAAACATCCGAATCCAATCATCTCTGTTCATTCGTGGGTAGAACTCACGCTACGGGCGGCTGGCTCTCCCGTCTGGCTGGAGAGAGCAGCCCTACGGTTTGCACGAATTTGATTTTACCTAAAACCATAAAGCCACCCCCATCCTAACCTTCCCCCGTCGGACGGGGGAAGGAACAAGTTGCCGTTGCAGCAAATCGTAGCGTGGGCTTCGCCCACGACCTTCTGCCCGAACATCCGAATCAAATTATTTATGTTCATTCGTGGGCAAAGCCCACGCTACGGCTGCTAAAAATATAGTGGATTAACTTTAAACCAGTACGGCGTTGCCTCGCCTTGCCGTACT
>JVVZ01000314.1:0-9436 GCA_001062585.1 Neisseria meningitidis | reverse complement strand
TAGTACGGCAAGGCGAGGCAACGCCGTACTGGTTTAAAGTTAATCCACTATACTTGGGGTCGTCTGAAATGCCGTTCCCACCAAAGCGGAAAATTTCAGACGACCTTTTTACCAACGAACGCTTTCGGGCAGCGATGTTCGGTATAAACCCTGTTTTTTTCAAAAATCTATTGCCGCCGGCTTTTTGGGCTTGCACCAGCCTGACAAGGACGAACATGGATACCAGCCCATCACCCGACAACCCGTTAAGGTTAAACCCAGCAAAACGACCAAGATAATCTGTTTTATTGACTGTCTTTCCCTTTTGGTTCCCGTCTGCCGAAAATCGCGCTGCCGATGCGCACATGCGTTGCACCGCATGCGACCGCCACAGGCATATCGCCGGACATGCCCATAGACAACACATCCGCGCGGACACCCGCCGCGTTCAGGTCGGCAAGCAGTTTCTGCATGGTTTGGAACTGAACGCGCAATTCCTCATCATCGCTGTCGGCTTTGGCGACACACATCAACCCGCGTACAACCACATTCGGCAACTTCGCCACTTCCACCGCCAGCGCGACCGCCTCATCGGGCGCAACGCCGTGTTTCGCCTCCTCGCCCGCGATATTGACTTCGATGCACACCTGCAAAGGCGGCATTTCGGACGGACGCTGTTCGCTCAAGCGGCGGGCGGTTTTCAGACGACCTATCGTATGCACCCAATGCGCGCGTTCGGCGACAAATTTGGTCTTGTTTGACTGCACATCGCCGATGACGTGCCAAACGATGTCGGGCAAATCCGCGAGCGTTTCCGTTTTCTCGTACCACTCCTGAATATAGTTCTCACCGAAATCACGCTGCCCTGCGGCATATACCTCGCGGATGTCGTCTGAAGGGAAGGTTTTGCTGACGGCAATCAGACACACTTCACCCGCCTGCCTGCCCGCCTTTTGCTCGGCTTCGGCAATGCGGCGGCACACCTCCGCATAATTTTGTTGCAATACCGACATGATTTCTTCCTTTATTACATCAATTACAGCGATTTTGAAAATTTTACTTGGTCTGAACGGTTTATGTATTTAAAATAATACAATTTATCGGAACCTGAACAGGGAAATGCCCGGCATTCCGCGTCCGCATTTTAAATCGGGTTCCGCCTCATTATTCTAAACTAAAACAAGGCCACATTATGCAGATTACCGACTTACTCGCTTTCGGCGTCAAAAACAAAGCTTCCGACCTTCATTTAAGCGCCGGAATGTCCCCCATGATCCGCGTTCACGGCGATATCCGCCGCATCAACCTGCCCGAAATGTCCGCCGAAGAAGTCGGCAACATGGTTACTTCGGTCATGAACGACCATCAGCGCAAACTGTTCCAACAAGATTTGGAAGTGGACTTCTCCTTCGAGCTGCCCAACGTCGCCCGTTTCCGTGTCAACGCATTTACCTCCAACCGCGGCCCTGCCGCCGTCTTCCGTACCATTCCGAGCGACGTATTGACACTGGAAGACCTGCGCGCCCCGCGTATTTTCCAAAAAATCGCCGACAACCCGCGCGGCTTGGTATTGGTAACCGGGCCGACCGGTTCCGGTAAATCCACCACGCTGGCGGCAATGATCAACTACATCAACGAAACCCAACCCGCACACATCCTCACCATCGAAGACCCGATCGAGTTCGTCCACCAAAGTAAAAAAGCCCTCGTCAACCAGCGCGAGCTGCACCAACACACCCACAGCTTCGCCAACGCCCTGCGTTCCGCATTGCGTGAAGACCCCGACGTGATCCTCGTGGGTGAGATGCGCGACCCTGAAACCATCGGCCTCGCGCTGACTGCCGCCGAAACCGGCCACTTGGTATTCGGTACGCTGCACACCACCGGCGCCGCCAAAACCGTGGACCGTATCGTCGACGTATTCCCTGCCGGCGAAAAAGAAATGGTACGTTCGATGCTGTCCGAATCCCTGCGCGCGGTCATTTCACAAACCCTGCTGAAAACCCGCGACGGCAACGGCCGTGTCGCCGCACACGAAATCCTCATTTCCACCCCCGCAGTGCGCAACCTGATCCGCGAAAACAAAATCGCCCAAATCAACTCCGCGCTGCAAACTGGCCAATCACACGGCATGCAGACCCTCGACCAGGCGCTGCAAACCCTCGTCCGCCAAGGTACCATCAGCCCCGACGTAGCCCGCAGCAAAGCGCAAAACAGCGACAGCATGACCATCGTCTGATAAACACATTCCATTATCGGGAACAGACAAGGTCGTCTGAAAACGCAGTTTACACAACGAGGAAACCCGTTTCCCGTTTTCAGACGACCTCCGCAAGGCAGGCAACACCCAATAACAAACAAACCGCCCGCCGGTCTCAATATTCACTTACTGATAAAGAGTACACAAAATGAGCGAAACAACCCCTTTACACGACTTACTCAGCGAAATGGTGCAAGCCTACTCGCAAAAAAACCAACCGCCGCATATCCCCACCCCCGCCGAAATCGGCACACACCTCCATCCCCTGCTCGACCGCATGTGCGTCGAAGCAGAAAAACGCGGCGCATCCGACATCTTCATCAGCGCAGGCTTCCCGCCTGCCGTCAAAGTCAGCGGCACCCTGACCCCCGTCCCGCACAAAGCCCTGACCGGCGAAGACACAGCCGCCATCGTCGAATCCACCATGAACCCCGAGCAGCTTGAAACCTTCAACCGCGAATGGGAACTCAACTACTCCGTCCAATCCCGCAGCAACACCCGTTACCGTGTCAACGCCTACCACGAACAAGGCCGCGTCGGCATGGTCTTGCGCCGCATCAACCAAGAAATCCCCGAAATGGAGAGCCTCGGCCTGCCCGCCAAACTCAAAGACCTCTCCCTTTCCCCGCGCGGCCTGCTGATCCTTGCCGGCCCGACCGGTTCTGGTAAATCGACCACCATGGCATCCATGCTCGACTACCGCAACCACAAAATGCCCGGCCACATCGTCACCATCGAAGACCCGATCGAATTCATCTACAAACCCCGCCGCAGCATCTTCACCCAGCGCGAAGTCGGCATCGACACCAATGACTGGAAAATCGCCGTCCAAAGCGCAATGCGTCAAGCGCCCGACGTCGTCTGTATCGGCGAGGTGCGCAGCGAAGCCAGTATGGAATACGCCCTCCAGCTTGCCCAAACCGGCCACTTGTGCGTCTTCACCATCCACGCCAACACCGCCGCCCAAACCATCGAGCGTATCATCAACTTCTACCAAGAAGACCGACGCAAACAAGTCCTCATGGATTTGGCGCTCAACCTGACCGGCATTATCGGCCAACGCCTCGCCATCAAGAAAAACCGCAGCCAGCGTACCGCCGTCGTCGACCTTCTGCTCAACACACCCGCCATGCAGGATTTGATTTTCAAAGGCGAACTCATGGAAATCCGCGAACTCATGATGCGCTCCGGCACAGACGGTATGCAGACCTTCGACCAACACCTGTTCGAACTCTACATCCAAGGTCAAATCGAATACGACGAAGCCCTGCGCCAAGCCGTTTCCACCAACGACCTGCGCCTGCGCATCCAAATGCACGAAGAAGGCAACGACCCCGACCGCCTCTACGACCGCATCAGCGATTTGAACCTGATTTCGTAAACACCCGATGTCAGGCAAGACAAAGGTCGTCTGAAAACCCCAAAAAACCCGGTTTTCAGACGACCTTTGTCGCGCTTATGGCAATAAAGCCACACCGACCAATGTAAACTGCCATTTAAGCCTTTATCATTTTTCCCGCACTCCGCCTCCGCTGCCAAACGCACCTCTCTTCACACAGCAAGGTTCATAAATCTTCATACTTTTCATCGCACTTTACGCAAATTATAAATCGCACACCTCGACATTTCTGGCGATACAAATTCAGCCGTTTCAATGAATTACAAACGTTAAGCACTTGAGAAGATGGGTAACGCCTCGGCAAAGGCGGTTGCGGCTCATCCGCAAGCATCCGATACTGGATTCGTCGGAAGCAGAAACACGCTTCCTGTTTATCCGTGAAGGAGCATTATCATGAAAAAAACCTTACTGACTGTTTTATTGGCTACCGCTTCCGCCATCACTTTCGCTGACGGTTCTTTTACCGGCGCAGGCTTGGAAGTCGGCGCGGGCGCAACCAAAAGTGATGTGCGCAACGTTAATCTAAACGAAAAAACCAAAGGCGACGTTGCCGTACGCGGCAGCTACAACACACAATTCGGACAAAGCAACTGGATTGGCGGCGTTGAAGCCGGTGTCAAACCGCTGCACCGCAAAATCGCGGGCAATGCGAAACAAAAAGTCGATGCCAACGTTTCCTACGTCCAAGGCTACCGCCTGACCGACAATGCGCTGGCTTACGGTAAGGTAGGCTACCACTACGGCCGCTTCGACAATTTGGGCGCGAAACGCAACAATATGAACGGCCTCGGCTACGGCGTGGGCGCGAAATACGCCGTTGCACCGAATGTCGAAGTCGGCGCCGAATGGGAGCAAACCCGTTATAAAAAAGACAATTTGAAAGTCCACAACAACAGCTACATGGCTACTGTCGGCTACCGCTTCAAATAATCTTTTTTAAACAGACAAAGGTCGTCTGAAACCGGATTTACGGTTTCAGACGACCTTTTTTCGATTCGGGCATCTTAAACGATGCCTTCTTCTTTCAGCCTTTAGTCTTTGCGCGTTTCCACCAAGACCATTTCGGCAGCGGCGACAGGTTCGGCTTCGACTTTCGGCACGTCTGCGCGGCGCAGGCCGGATTCGGGTTCGGGCTGAACCTGTTCGGCAAAGGCGGCGACGGCTTCGGGATTGGTTTCGACAAACACCAAACCGCCTAAGTCGGGCAGCGCGGCAACGGCAGGGACAGTTTCTTCCGGCTCGGTCGCTTCCGCTTGGCCTGCTTCCGGTGCGGTTTGCGGCTCGGATTCCGTTGCTTGGGCGGCTGCGGCGGCCGCTGCTGCTGCGGCAAGGGCTTCGATGGCGGCGGCAGCTTCGCGTTCGGCTTTCCAAACGACCAGCTCTTCCTCCATTTCGGCGACAGCTTCGGCTTCACCTTCGGCAGGGACGGCGGTCATCGGTTGGTAGCCGTCTTCGGTTTCGATGGCGAACACGGAGGTCGGGGTTTCTTCAACACTGCCGATGGCGGAGTCGATGATGCTGCATTCGTCGTCGGTGCTGTCTTCGATCAGGATGCCGCTGTCCGCTTCTTCGCCTTCGATGGAGAACACGAAGGCTTCTTCAGTGGCCGCAACGGGTTCGGAAACGACGACAACCAAAGGCTCGCCGCTATCCTCGGGAGCGGGGATGGTTACGGCAAACGGTTCTTCTTCGACAGGCTCGCCCATGACGTGCGCGGCGGCGAAGCGGACTTTGTCGGCGGTATCGTGAATATTCAGGTACTGCTCGATTTTGGCGGCAGACGGAATATTGCGTTTTTTACCGTTTTGACGGCGGTCA
The DNA here is from genome assembly GCA_001062585.1 of Neisseria meningitidis. Lineage (GTDB taxonomy): Bacteria > Pseudomonadota > Gammaproteobacteria > Burkholderiales > Neisseriaceae > Neisseria > Neisseria meningitidis_D. The sequence continues at coordinate 3,980 of JVVZ01000314.1, read as the reverse complement.
CGCTGATTGTTGCGTTCGCGGCGGTCGCGTTGGTTGTTGCGCTCGCGTTGGCGGCGGTCGTTGCCTTTCGGTGCATCGTTATCTGCAGTTTGCACACCTTCTTCCGCTGCGTTGTCCACTGCTTCGGACAAGGTTTCTTCCGCACGGATTTCCGCTTGTTCGCGGTTGCGTTCGTTGCGGTTGTTGTTGCGGCGGCGTTTGCTGCCTTGCGCCTGCTCGCCCGAACGGGATTCGTTTTCAGACGACGTTGCGGCGGCAAGTGCTTGGACTTCGAGATTTTCGGCTTCCGCGGCGGCGTTGCGCTCGTTTTGGCGGTTGCGGCTGCGGCGGTTGTCTTTGGCGTTGCGGGTTTCGTTTTCCGCTGCCTGATTGTCCGCTGCTTTGTCTTTGAAGTCCGCCACTTCGCGCACTTCTACCTTGCTGCCGTCGTGCCTATTGTTGCGGCGCGGGTTTTGGCGGCGGTTGTTTGCGCGGCGATTGCCGGAATTGCCGTTGCGGTTGTTGCCGTTTGAAGTGCGTTTTTCCGCCACTTCGGCAACAGGCGCGGTTTCGGCTGCGGTATTGCCGCCGAAAATGCGTTTGAGCCATGCTTTGAAGGTATCCCACCATGAACCGCTTTTCTGCTCGGATACGGTCGGGGCAGGTTGGGTATGGCGCACGCCTTTAACGGCGGGTTCGGGACGGGCGGCTTTGGCTCTTTCGCTGCCGAAAGGTTTGGCGGATTCGTCTTCTTCCGGCTCGGCAACGCGTTTGTAGCTCGGTTCGCCGTCTTCTTCTACGTCGTCGATGCGGATGCGGTTGATTTCGTAGTGCGGATTTTCTAAATGGATATTCGGAATCAGGACGACGTTGACGTCCAAACGCTCTTCCATCGCAAACAGCTCGGCGCGTTTTTCGTTCAGCAGGAAGGTGGCGACATCGACGGGCACTTGGGCGTGCACTTCGCCGGTGTTGTCTTTCATCGCTTCTTCTTGAATGATGCGCAAAACGTGCAGGGCGGTCGATTCGATGCCGCGGATGACGCCGGTACCGGCGCAGCGCGGGCAGGCGACATGGCTGCTTTCACCCAAGGCGGGTTTCAGGCGTTGGCGGCTCAATTCCAAGAGGCCGAAGCGGGACAGTTTGCCCATTTGCACGCGGGCGCGGTCTTTTTTGAGCGCGTCGCGCAGGACGTTTTCAACATCGCGCTGATGCTTGGGGTTTTCCATGTCGATGAAGTCGATGACGACCAAACCGCCCAAGTCACGCAAACGCATTTGGCGGGCGACTTCTTCGGCGGCTTCCATATTGGTTTTGAACGCGGTGTCTTCGATGTCCGCGCCGCGTGTCGCGCGGGCGGAGTTGACGTCGATGGAAACGAGGGCTTCGGTGTGGTCGATCACAATCGCGCCGCCGGAAGGCAGGCTGACGCTGCGGGCAAACGCGCTTTCGATTTGGTGTTCGATTTGGAAGCGGGAGAACAGCGGCGTGTGGTCTTCATAGAGTTTCAGACGACCTACGTTGCTCGGCATGACGTAGCTCATAAACTCGGCAACTTGGTCATAAACCTCTTGATTGTCCACCAGAATTTCGCCGATGTCGGGGCGGAAATAGTCGCGGATGGCGCGGATGAGCAGCGAGCTTTCCATGAAGAGGAGGTAGGGTTCGTGGTGCGCCTTGCCGGCTTCTTCGATGGCCTGCCAAAGCTGTTTGAGGTAGTTCAAATCCCATTCCAACTCTTCCGCGCTGCGGCCGATGCCGGCGGTGCGGGCGATGATGCTCATGCCGTTCGGAATGTCGAGTTCCGCCATAGCGGCTTTGAGTTCTTGACGCTCTTCGCCTTCGATACGGCGGGATACGCCGCCGCCGCGCGGGTTGTTGGGCATCAATACCAGATAGCGTCCGGCAAGGCTGATGAAGGTGGTCAGCGCCGCGCCTTTGTTGCCGCGTTCGTCTTTTTCGACTTGGACGATGACTTCCATACCTTCTTTGAGCACGTCTTGAATGCGCGCCCTGCCGCCTTCGTAATCTTGGAAATACGAACGCGATACTTCCTTAAACGGCAAAAAGCCGTGGCGGTCGGTTCCGTAATCCACGAAACACGCTTCCAGCGACGGCTCGATGCGGGTGATGATACCCTTATAAATATTACCTTTGCGCTGCTCTTTACCCAGCGTTTCGATGTCCAAATCCAAAAGGTTTTGCCCATCGACAATGGCAACGCGCAGCTCTTCAGCCTGCGTTGCATTGAACAACATTCTTTTCATAATCATTACCTCGCACAGGCGGGCAGTCTTTTCAGACGACCTGCCTGCTCTTTGTCAGACACTCTGCGAGGCGGGCGGGATTGGGCATAGCCCGCGCCCCTTTTCGGCGCGGGATGCAGAAACCCGGATGAGCAATCAGTTTTTGAATTGAAGTCCGCAAGGTTGCACGCCGCCCAAAACAATGCGGCCGTGTGCGGAAGGATACGGATAAAGAAGGCAATAAAGAACAATGCGGCGGAACACTCCGTCCGCCGCCGAAGTCCGGACGGTACAGGCCCGGCTTGAAAAACAGGTAGCCGACATCTTCTTATTATCGTTATGCCGGAAGTTTCGAACGGTGCGGCGCGGCAGGTTTGTCAAACACCCGTCCCTCGTCTTATGCCCGGTCAAATCGGCAAAATCAAATCAAACTTAATTACGCTCCTGCGTTTACGGGCTTTGGCATAAACGCAGGGAAAATGCTTTGCAGAGTGCGTTTTTAATATAAAATCTCGTTTTAACAATACCATCCGTCCCATACGGCCTGTTTGTACAGGTTTCTGCCGAAACGGATGTTCGGGATTATAGATGAAAACGCACGCAATAAGCAAAGATTCAGTCAGCCTGATTACCGTCGCCGAACACGAAGCCGGACAACGCCTTGACAACTATCTGATAAAAATCCTCAAAGGCGTACCCAAAAGCCATATCCACCGCATTATCCGCGCCGGAGAAGTGCGCCTGAACAAAAAACGCTGCAAGCCCGACAGCCGCATCCAAACAGGCGACCTGCTCCGCATCCCGCCCGTGCGCACCGCCGAAAAACAAAGGTCGTCTGAAAACCGCGCCCAAGCCGTACCTGCGCGTGAATTTACCATCATCTACGAAGACGACGCATTGCTCGTCATCGACAAACCCGCAGGCACCGCCGTCCACGGCGGCAGCGGCGTGAGTTTCGGCGTCATCGAACAAATCCGCCGCGCCCGCCCCGAAGCCCGCTATCTCGAACTCGTCCACCGCCTTGACAAAGACACCAGCGGCCTCCTGATGATCGCCAAAAAACGCAGCGCGCTCGTCAAACTGCACGAAGCCATCCGCAACGACCACCCCAAAAAAATCTACCTCGCACTGGGCGTAGGCAAACTGCCGAACGACAGCTTCCACGTCAAACTGCCCCTGTTCAAATACACCGGCGCACAAGGCGAAAAAATGGTGCGCGTCAGCGAAGACGGACAATCCGCGCACACCATCTTCCGCGTGCTCAACCGCTTTTCAGACGACCTCCTGCACCAAGTCGGCCTCTCGCACCTCACCCTCGTGCAAGCCACCCTGAAAACCGGCCGCACCCACCAAATCCGCGTCCACCTCCAATCGCAGCACTGCCCCATCGCCGGCGACGAACGCTATGGCGATTACCAAGCCAACAAACGCCTTCAGAAACTCGGTTTGAAACGGATGTTCCTGCACGCCGCCGAGCTGCACCTCGACCACCCGCTGACAGGCGAAAAACTCATCTTAAAAGCCCCGCTGCCGCAAGATTTGGCACAATTCGTCCTGATGCTGGAAAACGCAGGAAAGGTCGTCTGAAACCCGCAGCGTGGGCTTTGCCCGCGACATGAGCGCAAAACCGACGGGCAAATTCGGATTATCAAGCAACAAATTTCGTGGGCGTAGCCCACGCTACAACTCGCTCAAAAAATTAAATATAGTGGATTAACTTTAAACCAGTACGGCGTTGCCTCGCCTTGCCGTACT
>JVVZ01000313.1:0-2527 GCA_001062585.1 Neisseria meningitidis | reverse complement strand
TTTATGAGTGTCCAAGATTTGGGGGCCAGTTCAGTTTTCAGACGACCTTTTTCATGCGCGGCAATCTCGTTCCTTTTTCTTGAGGACAGATAGGCAGGTCGGTCATATCCGTTTCGCAGGGACGCTGTCGGACAGGTTTTCAGACGACCCCATAGCCCCCGTCCCGCCCTAAAATCCTGTTAGAATACCGTTTCATTTCATTCATAATAATCAAACCATTCCCATTTAAAGCCGCGCCCAATACGATGAAACTCCCGCCGCTCAAACCCCTTATCATCACCTCGCTGCCCGTCTTCGCCAGCGTCTTTATCGCCGCAACCCTCGTCTGGCGGTTTGGCACGCCCAAGCTCGCCATGCCCTTCGTGCTCGGCATCATCGCGGGCGGCCTCGTCGATTTGGACAACCGCCTGACAGGTCGTCTGAAAAACATCATCATCACCGTCGCCCTGTTCACCCTCTCGTCGCTCGTCGCCCAAAGCACGCTCGGCACCGGCCTGCCCTTCATCCTCGCCATGACCCTGATGACGTTCGGTTTTACCATTTTGGGCGCGGTCGGGCTGAAATACCGCACCTTCGCATTCGGCGCACTTGCCGTCGCCACCTACACCACGCTCACCTACACCCCCGAAACCTTCTGGCTGACCAATCCCGTCATGATTCTGCTCGGGACCGTGTTATACAGCACCTGCACACTCGTTTTCCAAATCATCCTCCCACACCGCCCCGTCCAAGAAAGCGTCGCCAACGCCTACGAAGCGCTCGGCGGATATTTTGACGCCAAAGCCGACTTTTTCGATCCCGACGAAGCCGCCTGGCTCGGCAACCGCCAAATCGACCTCGCCATGAGCAACACCGGCGTCATCACTGCCTTCAACCAATGCCGCGCCGCCCTGTTTTACCGCCTGCGCGGCAAACACCGCCACCCGCGCACCGCCAAAATGCTGCGCTACTACTTCACCGCCCAAGACATACACGAACGCGTCAGCTCCGCCCACGCCGACTACACCGAGCTGACCGACACCCTCAAAAACACCGACCTCATCTTCCGCATCCGCCGCCTGCTCGAAATGCAGGGGCAGGCGTGCCGCAACGTTGCCGCCGCCCTGAGGAACGGCAAAGACTACACATACAGCAAACGCCTCGGACGCGCGATGGAAGGCTGCCGCCAATCCCTCGCCCACTACACCGACGACCACCCCGAAAGCCGCAACATCCACCACATCCGCCGCCTGCTCGACAACCTCGGCAGCGTCGATCACCAACTGCGCCAGCTCCAACACAGCGATTCGCCCGCCGAAAACGAAAACAGCAGCGACACCCGCATTGCCGCCCTCGAAAACAGCAGCCTGAAAAACGTCTGGCAGACCGTCCGCAGCCAGCTCAACTTCGAGTCGGGCGTTTTCCGTCATGCCACGCGCCTCTCCATCCTCGTTGCCGCCTCCTGCATCATCGTCGAAATCCTCCATCTCAACCTCGGCTACTGGATACTCCTGACCGCAGTCTTCGTCTGCCAACCCAACTACACCGCCACCAAAAGCCGCGTATACCAACGCATCGCCGGCACCATACTCGGCGTCATCGTCGGCTCCCTCGTGCCTTATTTCACCCCGTCCGTCGAAACCAAACTCTGGATCGTCATCGCCAGCACCACCCTGTTTTTCATGACCCGAAGCTACAAATACAGCTTCTCCACCTTCTTCATCACCATCCAAGCCCTCACCAGCTTCTCTCTCGCCGGGCTGGACGTCTATGCCGCCATGCCCGTCCGCATCATCGACACCATCGTCGGCTCCGTCCTCGCGTGGGCAGCCGTCACCTACCTCTGGCCGGATTGGCGTTACCTCACCCTCGAAAAAACCGCCGCCCAAACCGTCGGCGGCAACGGCGCCTACCTCAGAAAAATCCTCGACCAGCTCCAATACGGCATCGCCGACGACGTCGAATACCGCACCGTCCGCCGCCAAGCCCACGAGCGCACAGCCACCCTCAGCAGCACCCTCTCCGACATGAGCAGCGAACCCAAAAAATACGGCAACAACCTGCAAAGCGGCTTCACCCTCCTCAAAACCAGCTACGCCCTGACTGGCTACATCTCCGCACTCGGCGCATACCGCAGCGAAATGGACGGCGCGTGCAGCCCCGACTTCGTCCGCAAGTTCTACCAAAGCGGCTACCGCATCGCCGACCTGCTCGAACGCCTCCCGCAAACGAGCGAACAAGATTTTCAGACGACCCTCTCCCAAATCCGAACTGACTTGGAAGCCTTACAAACAGAAGCAGGCGACGAACGTCAAAGCCACATCCTCCACCGGCAGCTCACCCTCATCGCCAACCAGCTCGACCCATGCTACCGCAGCCTGCACGACATTGAAGCCAGCCCGCAGGCCGTGTGATATAGTGGATTAACTTTTTGCCGTACTGGTTTAAAGTTAATCCACTATAAATTTAATCCACTATAATCGGCAGGCAAACGAAAGGTCGTCTGAAAACCCGAAACAAGGTTTTGAACTGGCCCCCAAATCTTGGA
>JVVZ01000312.1:0-701 GCA_001062585.1 Neisseria meningitidis | reverse complement strand
TGAGCTAAGGCGAGGCAACGCCGTACTGGTTTAAAGTTAATCCACTATAAAAATATCGGCTTTAGAAATCCCGTTTCACCATCATTCAAACCAAAAGGTCGTCTGAAAACTTTCAGACGACCCCATCCGACCAAGGAAACCCATGAACATCACCGTCCTCGCCGTCGGCACCAAAATGCCCCGCTGGGTTGACGAAGCCGTCGGCGAATACGCCAAACGCTTCGGACGCGACGTCGCCTACGCCCTCAAAGAAATCAAACCCGAAAAACGCGGCGCAGGCGTCAACGCCGCACAAGGCATGGCGGCGGAAGAAAAACGCATCCTCGAAGCCATCCCCCAAGGCGCATTCCTCATCGTCCTCGACGAACGCGGCAAAGCCCCGACCTCCGTCGAGCTGGCGGAACACCTCAAAAGCTGGCAGCAAAACGGCGAACACGTCTGCTTCGTCATCGGCGGCGCCGACGGCATGACCGACCACCTCAAACAACAAGCCCGCATGATGATGCGCCTCTCCAGCCTCACCCTCCCGCACGGTATGGTGCGCGTCCTGCTGACCGAACAGCTCTACCGCGCCGTCTCCATCCTCCATAACCACCCCTACCACCGCGAATAATATAGTGGATTAACTTTAAACCAGGACGGCGTTACCTCGCCTTGTCGTACTATCTGTACTGTCTGCGGCTTCGTCGCCTTGTCCTGAT
>JVVZ01000036.1:0-1314 GCA_001062585.1 Neisseria meningitidis | reverse complement strand
AACCAGTACGGCGTTGCCTCGCCTTGTCCTGATTTAAATTTAATCCACTATACACGCTATTTCGATGCCTGCCGTATGAGCAAAATGACAACAATCAAAACGTCCTCCCCCGATATCCGAATTTTCCAAAGAAACCTATCGGCAGCCGTTTTGTAATAAAAGGTCGTCTGAAACCGTATGATGGTTTTCAGACGACCTTTTCCCCTTCATCTGAGCAGACTTACCCCAGATATTTCAGTTTGCCTTTGAAATCTTCCAGCTTCTCATAGCCTTTTTTCGCCATGATGGCTTTCAAGCCAAGCGAAACACGTTCGAAAACTTCGACACCTTGCTGATGCAGCGCCGTGCCGATTTGCACCATGCTCGCGCCGCACAAGATATGTTCAAACGCATCGCGACCGGTATAAACGCCGCCTGTGCCGATGATTTGGATGGACGGATTCAATCTTTGGTAGAACGCGTGGACGTTGGCAAGCGCGGTCGGTTTGATGTATTCGCCGCCTATGCCGCCAAAGCCGTTTTTAGGCCGGATCACGACGGATTCGTCTTCGATATACATGCCGTTGCCGATGGAATTGACGCAGTTGACGAATTTCAGCGGATGGCGGTTGAACACTTCCGCCGCTTGGTCGAAATGGACGATGTCGAAATATGGCGGCAGTTTGATGCCCAAAGGCTTGTCGAAGTAGCCGAAGGCTTCGCCCAAAATCCGCTCGGTCGTTTCAAAGTCGTAGGCGATTTGCGGCTTGCCGGGGACGTTCGGGCAGGAAAGGTTGAGTTCGGTAATGCCTTTAAAACCGCTGTTTTGCACTTTTTTCAACAGCGTGTGTGTTTCATCGGGCGACATACCGACCAGCGAGAGGAAAAATGTCCGTTCGGGCTGCGATTCTTGAAGGCTCAGCAAATAATCCAGATAGTAATCAATGCCTTGATTCGGCAAACCCATGGAATTGATACTGCCCAGCGGTACATCGCGGTAACGCGGCTCGGGATTGCCCGTCCGCGCTTCCAGCGTCGCCGTTTTGGTGACGAAGCTGCCTGCGGCGGATTGCCTGACTTCTTCCAATTCTTCCACGGTCATACACGCCACACCAGCGGCGTTCATCAGACAGTTGTCAAAAGAAAAACCGGCGATTTGCGTTCTCAATGACGGCATATCCTGCTCCTTTCCCTCGAAAAATCAAATTGATTGCGAAGCGTAACACGAATAGGCGGCAAAATTTTTAACAAACATCAAATGACAGACAATGTAGGGAAATGTTGTTTTATAGTGGATTAACTTTAAACCAGTACGGCGTTGCCTCGCCTTGTCCT
>JVVZ01000311.1:0-3175 GCA_001062585.1 Neisseria meningitidis | reverse complement strand
GTACTGTCTGCGGCTTCGTCGCCTTGTCCTGATTTTTGTTAATCCACTATAAAAAGGTCGTCTGAAAATTTTTTCAGACGACCTTTTAGACTTTATAGAGAACAGATTATTTCGTGCCGTAATTGGGTTGCAGCAGGGCGCAGGGTTGGCGTTCCCTGCGGCTGCGGCGGCTGCGTCCGGCGATGGTGCCGCAGGCGGCGCCGGGATCGGTTTTGTCGGCTTTTTGGGATTTGTCGCCGCGCTCGTTACGGTCATTGCGTTCGCTGCGGTTGCTCCGTTCGGAGCGGTTTCTGTCGCTGCCGCGGCTGCGGGTTGGGGCGGCTTGGGTGTCTGCGGCGGCATCGCCGTCGGCGTCACTTCCCCACCAGTTCGGTTCGAAGCCTTCGATGCGTTCGACTGCCAGGTCGTTGCCGGTCAGCTCTTTGATGGCTTCAAACATTTTCTGTTCGGTTTTGTCCATCAGGGAAATGGCGACGCCGTCCGCGCCTGCCCTGCCGGTGCGTCCGATGCGGTGGACGTAGTCTTCGGGCTGGGTCGGCAGTTCGTAGTTGATGACGAAGGGCAGCTCGGCGATGTCCAGTCCGCGTGCGGCGACGTCGGTGGCGACGAGGACGCGCAGGCTGCCTTCTTTGAAGGCGTTGAGGGTTTCGAGGCGGCTTTGCTGGGATTTGTCGCCGTGGATGGATTGGGCGGCAAGGTTGCGGCGCACGAGGTCGCGGGTCACTTGATCGACGCTTTGTTTGGTTTTGCAGAATACGATGACTTGGTTCATCTGCAAATCGACAATCAGCCGCTCTAAGAGGTTGCGTTTTTTGAGCGCGTCAACGGCGATGATGTGCTGCTCGACATTCGCGCTGGTGGTGTTTTGCGCGGCGACTTCGACGATTTCGGGCGCGTTCATGAAGTCTTTGGCGAGCTTGCGGATGGGGGGCGCGAAGGTTGCGGAAAAGAGCAGGGTTTGGCGTGGCTTGGGCAGCATCTGCATGATTTTGCGGATGTCGTCGATGAAACCCATATCCAGCATACGGTCGGCTTCGTCGAGAACGACGATTTCGACTTTGTTTAAATTGATGTTTTTCTGTTTGACGTGGTCAAGCAGCCGGCCGACGGTGGCGACGACGATTTCGCAGCCGGCGCGCAGGTCGGCGGTTTGTTTGTCCATGTTGACGCCGCCGAAAAGGACGGTGTGCCGCAGCGGCAGGTTTTTGATGTAGCCCTGCACGTTTTGGTCGATTTGGTCGGCAAGTTCGCGCGTCGGGGTCAACACCAGCATACGCACGGGGTGCATCGCGGGCGAGGTACTGGAAGTGGCGTAGCGTTTGAGGCGTTCCAAGCTGGGCAGCATAAAGGCGGCGGTTTTGCCTGTGCCGGTTTGGGCGGCGGCGAGCAAGTCGTGGCCGGCGAGTGCTTTGGGGATGGCGGCGGCTTGGATGGGCGTCGGGTTTTCGTAACCTTGTTCGGTCAGCGCGGAAACGATTTCGCTGCCAAGCCCGAGTGAGGCGAATGGATTCATGGCGGTATCTTTCTGTCCGGACGGGATGCGGAATGCCGCATGGGGTCGTCTGAAACGGGAGGATGTTTTGATTGTGTGTTCGGTAGGATGCCGCCGGCAAAGTGTGCGGCCGGTTTACGGCAAACCGCAGAAGGAGGATGTGGTCTCTGCGGTATGGAAAGGTAAGCGGGATTATGCCATAAAACCCTTGCGTCGCCCAACGGCAGGCGGGCGGGGCGCTGGGATTGGGCGGTGTCGCTGGGATGGAAAGGAAATTTTTTACATTGCCATGCCGCCGGCGTTTATGTCCCTTAAATTTTTGAAACCGCTTATCATTTCCTGACGGCATTTACTGTCATAGTTCAAACTTATCAAAACCTTTCATATGTAAATGAAACTAAATCGTACTGATGAGACTCTGTTTTGAGACAGACGCAAATTTGCGCTGTAAACCATCAATCACAATAGGAATATACGACATGAAAACTTTATTGATCGCCGTTGCCGCTGCAAGCCTGATGCTGGGTGCCTGCTCTAGCAGCAAAACTACTGAAGAAGCTAAAACCCCTAGCGTAAGCGTTGAAGAGGCAATCGCTCAATGTCAACAAGCTTCCGGTGCAAACCAAGACCGCGCCGTGTTCGATGCATGTATGAAAGACAAAGGCTACCAACGCAGCGCCGCTGAAGGCGCAGCCGCAGCTGCTGCTTCTGCACCTGCCGCACAATAAGCACAGCTAGGAATTATTGATGTATCACCCGATCTGTTCGGGGTCATACATCAACAATTTCTCGCCATGCTTGTTCCGCCTGATTCCATTCACTCCCGGAAGGTAGGGCGGGCGCAAACGGAAAGGTCGTCTGAAAACTGTTTTCAGACGACCTTTCCGTTTGTTTTATCCGGCGGATTCGGTTATTACAAGGCGCGGTCAAAATACAGCGGCACACCCGATGCTTCGCTCATGCGCAGCAGGTAGTCCATAATCTTCTGCGGCCACTCGACACCGCGCACGACGGTCAGGTTGCGCAATATCGGGAACACCAATATGTCTTCCATGCCGATTTCGCCGTTCAAACCTGCGCCGCTTTCGGTCATCAGCGTTTCCAGTTCCGCCAAATCTCCGTTCAGCCGTTGCACATACTGACCGGTTTTTTCCAAATTGGCGGCGAAGCTGCCGATGCTTTTCTCTTTTTTGTCCGTGAAATATTTTACCGCTTCCGGCGTTTCAAATTCGGGCAGCTCGAGTTTGATCACGCGCGGCTGGACGAGTTTCAGGTTGTATTCGCCCACCTTGTCCAACCATGCCTGGATTTCGGGGCGGGTTTCATCTTTCAGACGACCCTCGCGGTCAAGATAGCGGACAACGTCCAAACTCTCGCCCATAAACGAACCGTCTTCTTTTTGCAGGATGGGCACTTGTTTCGCGCCGATCATGCCGATCGGTGTTGCCTCGTCGTCGTTTGCCAGCACGACTTCTTCAACGTCCGCGCCAAACAGCCCAGCCGCCATCCGCGCACGCACGCAAAACGGGCAATGGTCGTAAATATACAGCTTCATCGGATACTCCTTTTCAAGTTCATCAAACGGACGAACCATATCATTTAAGGTCGTCTGAAACAACCCGCTTACAGACAATATAGTGGATTAACTTTAAATCAGGACAAGGCGACGAAGCCGCAGACAGT
>JVVZ01000310.1:0-4149 GCA_001062585.1 Neisseria meningitidis | reverse complement strand
TACACGGCGGGCGTTGCCGCCTTGTCTCATTTTTATTTTAATCCACTATAAATCGTCTTTCGAGATGGGGCAAAGCAGGGTTGAATCCGTAGACGACGGTTTCGATATCAGAGGTCGTCTGAAAACAAGCGCGGCGGATTGCGTTCAAATATTTGCCCAATAAAAAAGCAGCCTGTTTCAGGCTGCTTTTTGCATCAAGGGATGTAACGTGTCAATCTTATACCACTTCGGCTTTGGTGATGACGACAGGTTCGGTCGGTACGTCGTCGTGGTAGCCGTGGCGTTTGGTGGCGACGCCTTCGATGGCATCGACTACATCAAAACCGTCGACGACTTTGCCGAATACGGCGTAGCCCCAGTCTTGGACGACGGTTTTGCCGTACAGCTCTTTGGAACGGAAGTTCAGGAAGGCGTTGTCGGCGGTGTTGATGAAGAATTGCGCGCTGGCGGAATGCGGGTCGGAGGTGCGCGCCATGGCGATGGTGTATTTCTCGTTGGGCAGGCCGTTGGACGCTTCGTTTTGAATCGGATCGCGCGTTTCTTTTTCGTTCATGTTTTCGTCCATGCCGCCGCCTTGAATCATGAAGCCTTTGATGACGCGGTGGAAGATTACGCCGTCGTAGAAGCCGTCTTTGACGTATTGTTCGAAATTTTTGGCGGTAACGGGGGCTTTGTCGAAATCGAGTTCGATTTTGATGTCGCCTTTGTTGGTGTGCAGGATAATCATGGGTTTCCTTTCGTTAAGAATCTTTTTACAAATGGTGCTGGGCAGAAAAACTTCAAGGTCGTCTGAAAAATATTCTTTCAGACGACCTTGTGGTTATGGTTTTACGGGTTTACATCAGGATGAAATAAGCCCACAGCGCAACCAATACGATACAGAGGACGTTCAGCAGCAAGCCGACGTTCATCATTTCGCGTTGCTTAATCAAGCCTGTACCGAACACAATCGCATTGGGCGGCGTGGCAACCGGCAGCATGAACGCGCAAGATGCGCCGATGCCGATGACGAATACCAAAACTTGTTCGGGCAGCCCCATTTGCGTGGCGATGCTGGCGAAAATGGGGACGAGCAGCGCGGCGGAGGCGGTGTTACTGGTGAACTCGGTCAGGAAGATGATGAAGGTGGCGACTACGAAAATCACCAGCAGCGGATGCGCGGCGGTGAAAGTGGTAGCCACCTGCTGACCCAAGGCTTCGGATGCGCCGGAAGATTGCAGCAGCGCGCTCAAGCTGATACCGCCGCCGAAGAGCATCAACACACCCCAGTCGGTATTGCGGGCGACTTCTTTCCATTGCGCCACGCCGAATACGACGACGGCGACGGCGGCGATCAGGGCGATGACGGTGTCGGGGTTGGAAATGCCGAACGCTTCTTTGATTTTGGAGCTGAATACCCATGCCACGGCAGCAGCGATGAAAATCAACAGCGCGATCACGCGGTGCAGCGTCCAAGGGATAGATTCGGCTTTGACTTCGACGCGTTCGTTCAGATTGGGTTTGAGGATGACGTACATGGAGAACAGCATTAAGGGCAGAATCAACAGCATCATCGGCAGGCCGAGCTTCATCCAGCCGACGAAGTCCAGATTCAGGGCTTTGGCGGCAATCATGTTCGGCGGCGAACCGACCACAGTACCCAAACCGCCGATGCTGGCGCAGTAGGCAATGCCGAGCAGGACGAAGACGTAGGTTTTACGTTCTTTTTCTTGGTCGAGGTGGCTCATCATACCCATTGCCAAAGGCAGCATCATGGCGGCGGTGGCGGTGTTGCTGATCCACATGGACAGGAAGGCGGTAACGGCAAACAGCATCAATACGGCAACTTTCATATTGCCGCGCGACAGGCGCAAGAGGTTGACGGCAATTTTGCGGTCGAGGCGCTGCATGTGCAGGGCGGTGGCAAGCGCGAAGCCGCCGAAGAAGATGTAAATCGTCGGATCGGCAAAGCCCGCCATCGCTTTTTTGATGTCCATATCGGGGAAGCCGAGTACGACGGCGAGAATCGGTACCATCAATGCGGTTACCGTGATGTGGACGGCTTCGGTGAACCAAAGCGCGGCAACGAAAATCAACAGCGCAATGCCTTTGTTGGCATCGGTGCTGTAGGGCAGGATGCTGTAAATGCCGAAACAGACGACGGCGGAAATGATGGTGGTCAGCAGGCCTTTAAAGTCGGTAATCGGCTTTTGCGCACTGAGCAGCTCGACATTCTCAGGATGCTGGGTTTTGTCCTTTGCATGTAAGTCCATGGAGTATTCCTCTGAAACATAACGTGAAATCGCTAAAACCGCTGAAGCATAGGCTCATCGCCCGACATTGCTTTTTTATTGATTTCACTGAATCGGTTTTTCTTGTTTCCCGCAGCGGGTTGTTCGCAGGCTTTGAATTTCAAGCAAACAAAGCCATGCGGCATGGCAATGAGTATATTTGTAATCGGGTGTAGTGTAAATATAATGTTAACAATCGGGCGCGGTTTTTTACGAAAACGGATTGATGGGAAACTAAAAATATCTTTTTGTTGATTTTCAGACGACCTCCTTTGTAGTTAAAGCGTTAAGGTCGTCTGAAATGCCTAAAACATGCCGTTATCGTGATATGATGCCGCATCTTTAACGACGCCGTCACGTCAATGAAAAAAATATTCAAAATCCTCCTGAAAGCCCTGTTGGCATTTATCATCGCCGTCATCCTTTACTTTGTCGCCGCCTACATACTCGGTAAAATTCCACAAGACGGCACCGCCTCCGACGGCGACGTCACACTTTATTTACACAGCAACGGCGTACACGCCGACATCGTCATGCCGCTTTCAGACGACCTTTTCGACTGGACCAGCATCATCAACCCTGCCGACAGTACCGCAGGGCAAGGCGATGCCCCCATCCGCTACGTCGGCATAGGCTGGGGCGAGCGCAATTTTTATTTGAACACGCCGCAGTGGTCGGATTTGACCGCCTCTACGGCAGTACAGGCGTTAAGCGGAGTCAACAGTACGCTGATTCACGCCATCTACTACCGCGATCCGCCGAGAGAAGGCGAAAATACCGTCAAATTTACCGTCAGCCGCGAACAATACCTCCGCCTGAGTGCCAACCTGATGCGCCATTTCAAATTGAAAGCGGGCAAAGCCATCCCCGTCGCCGGAGCGCATTACAGCGCTGATGACGCATTCTACGAGGCAGAAGGACGCTACCATCTTTTCAATACGTGCAACAGCTGGCTCAACCGCCGCCTGACCGAAAGCGGCATCAACGGCGTTGTTTGGACACCGTTCCCCGATCCGCTGCTCGACAGCCACCGCACCAATACAGCAGAAAAACCATGAAAACCCTGACCATCTGCCATCTCACGCTCGGCAGCGGACAGCCGAAAATCGCCGTTCCCTTGGTTGCCCGAGACGAAGCAGCCTTATCCGCCGCCCTGAAAAACCTCGAACACGCCTGTTTCGATATTATCGAGTTCAGAGCCGACTATTTCGACCAAGCGGGCAACCCCGAATACCTGCTTACCCAAGCCGCCGCCGTACGCCGCGCCTTTCCCGAAACCCCGCTGTTGTTCACCTTCAGGCGCGCGGAGGAAGGCGGCGAATACCCTTGCAGCAAAGCGTATTATTTCGAGCTGCTCGATAAAGCCGCCGCTTCAGGCATCATCGACATCATCGACATCGAACTTTCCGCCGGCGAAGGCGAAGTCCGCCAAGCGGTTGCCGCCGCCAAAGCGCACGACACCGCCGTCCTGATGAGTAACCACGATTTCCATCAAACGCCCGCCAAATCGGACATCACAGGTCGTCTGAAAAAAATGGAAGAGGCAGGCGCGGACATCTGCAAAATCGCTGTGATGCCCCAAAGCCCCGCCGATGTCCTGACGCTTTTGGACGCCACTTGGGAAGCCCGTCAAACCGCAAACCGCCCGATCGTTACCATCTCCATGGGCAAGCTCGGACTCGTCAGCCGCATCGCAGGCTCGACCTTCGGCTCCGCTATCACATTCGGCACGGCAGGAGCCGCCTCCGCCCCCGGCCAGCTTGATTCCGCCAACCTGAAAAACATCTTGGATGTTTTGGAAAACGGCGACACCGCCGGATAACAATAAATATAGTGGATTAACTTTAAATCAGGACAAGGCGACGAAGCCGCAGACAGT
>JVVZ01000309.1:0-4644 GCA_001062585.1 Neisseria meningitidis | reverse complement strand
CCAAAAGTTGGACACATCCCCTCCAACTCACAAGGTGCAGTTTTTTTATGAGCAGAGACCTTTGCAAAAAAGCCCTTCCCACGACAGACGAAACCCAAACACAGGTTTTCGGCTATTTCCCTCCCCCAATACCTCCTGATTTTACCCAAATACCCCCTTAATTCTCCCCGGATACCTGATAATCAGGCATCCGAACCGCCTTTTAGGCAGCAACAGGCACACTTAGCCTGTTAGCCGCTTTCAACAGGTTTAAACACATTGCCTTCAGATGGCTTTGCGCACTCACTTTAATCAGTCCGAAATAGGCTGCCCGCGCATAGCGGAATTTACGGTGCAGCGTACCGAAGCTTTGTTCCACCACATAACGGGTCTTCGACAAATACCGGTTACGTTTGGTTTGCGCTTCCGTCAGCGGACGGTTACGCTGGGCTTTGCGCATAATGCCGTCCAGCAACTGATGGTCTTTCAGGTGTTGCCGGTTTTCCTTACTGTCGTAGCCTTTGTCGGCATAGACGGTCGTATCTTCGGCAATGCCTTCCAACAAAGGCAACAGGTGGTTGCACTCATGTGTATTGGCCCCAAGCCGCCTAACGCTCCTCCAGCCCGGCCAAAATCGCACAATCCGGGCAGTCGTCTCCCGCGCAGGCATCGTGCCAGCGTTGCAGCTCGGCCACCATGCCCTGCAAGCGTTCGATTTTGGCTTCCAGCTCGGCGATGTGCCGCGCGGTGAGCGTTTTCACTTCGCGGCTGGTGCGCTGCGGGTTGTGTTGCAGGCTCAAAAGCTGCCCGATCTGCGGCAGCGAAAAGCCCACTTCCCGCGCATGGCGGATAAAGCGCAGCCGGGCAAGGTCGGCCTGTCCGTAGCGGCGGTAGCCCGCTTCGCTGCGCGCGGCCGGGGCGATTAGGCCGTGCTTTTCGTAGTCGCGGATTTGTTTGGCGGAAAGGCCGCTCTCGGCCGCGGCCTGGCTGATGTTCATCATGATGCTTGACCTTTACTTCGGGTGAAGCTTTATAGTGGCGGCACTTAGCGGGAAAGCAAGAGCAGGCCCATCATTTCAGGCTACCTGAAAGCTTTGGCTGCAACGGGCTTTAAAACCTCAGCCTCATTCCAACAGAAAGGAAACCCTATGCAAACCATCACATTAAACATCGAAGGCATGACCTGCGGCGGCTGCGTGAAAAGCGTTACCAACATCCTCGAAGGCGTAAACGGCGTGGACAAGGCCGAAGTGAGCCTGGAAAACAAGAACGCCGTCGTGGAATTCGACCCCGCCCAAACCAACCCCGCCGCGCTGATAGAAGCGGTGGAAGACGGCGGCTTTGATGCGGCTTTGTAAATCGAATCGCAACAAATCGACTGCAACACCCCAAAGGCTACCTGAAAACTCTGCTCCGCTTTTTTCAGGTAGCCCAACCACATTCAGAAGGAAGAAACCATGCAACAAAAAGTCCGTTTCCAAATCGAAGGCATGACCTGTCAGGCATGTGCTTCGCGCATTGAAAAAGTGTTGAACAAAAAAGATTTTGTCGAATCGGCTGGAGTGAACTTCGCCAGCGAGGAGGCACAGGTGGTGTTTGACGACAGCCAAACCTCCGCCGCCGACATCGCCAAAATCATCGAGAAAACCGGTTACGGCGCGAAGGAAAAGACGGAAGACGCGCTGCCGCAGCCCGAAGAAACCGCGCATGTAAGCTGGCGGCTGTGGCTGCTGTTCGCCATCAATGTTCCGTTCCTTATCGGCATGGCAGGCATGATGATCGGTCGACACGATTGGATGATTCCGCCGTTGTGGCAGTTTGCGCTGGCGAGCGTGGTGCAGCTTTGGCTGGCAATCCCGTTTTACAAAAGCGCGTGGGCGAGTATTAAAGGCGGGCTGGCGAATATGGACGTGCTCGTGACCATCGGCACGGTCTCGATTTACCTGTATTCCGTTTATATGCTGTTTTTCAGCCCGCACGCGGCGCACGGCATGGCGCATGTTTATTTTGAAGCGGGCGTGATGGTGATTGGTTTTGTGTCGCTGGGCAAATTTTTGGAACACCGCACCAAAAAATCCAGCCTGAACAGCTTGGGCCTGCTGCTGAAACTCACGCCGACCCAAGTCAACGTGCAACGCGATGGCGAATGGAAACAACTGCCTATCGACCAAGTGCAAATCGGCGACCTAATCCGCGCCAACCACGGCGAACGCATCGCTGCCGACGGCATTATCGAAAGCGGCAGCGGCTGGGCGGACGAGAGCCACCTCACCGGTGAATCCAATCCCGAAGAGAAAAAGGCGGGCGGCAAAGTGTTGGCGGGCGCGCTGATGACCGAAGGCAGCGTGGCGTACCGCGCTACGCAGCTCGGCAGCCAAACCCTGCTCGGCGACATGATGAACGCACTGTCCGAAGCGCAAGGCAGCAAAGCGCCGATTGCACGCGTGGCGGACAAGGCGGCGGCGGTGTTCGTGCCTGCCGTCGTGGGCATCGCGCTTCTGACCTTTATCGCCACTTGGCTGGTGAAAGGCGATTGGACGGTTGCGCTGATGCACGCCGTTGCCGTTTTGGTGATTGCCTGCCCGTGCGCGCTCGGTCTGGCGACGCCCGCCGCGATTATGGTCGGCATGGGCAAGGCGGTGAAACACGGCATTTGGTTTAAAGACGCGGCAGCGATGGAGGAAGCCGCCCACGTCGATGCCGTCGTGTTGGACAAAACCGGCACGCTGACCGAAGGCAGGCCGCAGGTTGCCGCCGTTTATTGCGTTCCCGACAGCGGCTTTGACGAAGACGCTTTGTACCGCATCGCCGCCGCCGTCGAACAAAACGCCGCCCACCCGCTCGCCCGCGCCATCGTCTCCGCCGCTCAAGCGCGCGGTTTGGAGATTCCCGCCGCACAAAATGCGCAAACTGTTGTTGGCGCAGGCATTACCGCCGAAGTCGAAGGCGTGGGTTTGGTGAAAGCGGGTAAACTTGATTTTGCCGAATTAAAGTTGCCTGAAAACCTTTCAGACGACGTCTGGCGCATCGCAAGCATTGTCGCCGTTTCCACCAACAGCAAACCCATCGGCGCATTCGCGCTTGCCGACGCATTGAAAACCGACACCGCCGAAGCCATAGGCCGTCTGAAAAAACACGGCATCGACGTTTACATCATGAGCGGCGACAACCAAGGCACGGTCGAATACGTCGCCAAACAACTGGGCATCGCACACGCCTTCGGCAACATGAGTCCGCGCGACAAAGCCGCCGAAGTGCAGAAACTCAAAGCCACCGGCAAAACCGTGGCGATGGTCGGCGACGGCATCAACGACGCGCCTGCCCTCGCCGCCGCCAACGTCAGCTTCGCCATGAAAGGCGGCGCGGACGTTGCCGAACACACCGCCTCCGCCACGCTGATGCAGCATTCGGTCAACCAGCTCGCCGATGCCCTGCTGGTGTCGCAGGCGACGTTGAAAAACATCAAGCAAAACCTGTTTTTCGCCTTCTTCTACAATATCTTGGGCATCCCGCTCGCCGCACTCGGCTTCTTAAATCCCGTCATCGCAGGCGCGGCAATGGCGGCAAGCTCGGTATCGGTGTTGGGCAATGCGTTGAGGCTGAAACGGGTGAAGATTGAGTAATATGGAAAAGGTTGTCTGAAACAAGGTTTTCTCTTTCAGTTGCCTATTTCAGACGACCCATCATCCGGTAAACGATATAAAGAGCCAAGTTTTCAAACTTGGCTTTGTAACATATCCCACCCTGGCCGCCGCTCAACGCAACGATTTTCCGCGTTCGGGGTTTGCTATAAAATCATTACCATCGCAATGCCCTTCCCCGCCTTGCCCCGTTATCCAAAAACCAAGGAGAAAACATGAAAACCGCTATTGTCGATTACGGCATGGGCAACTTGCATTCTGTCCTCAAATCCGTACAAGCCGCTCAAGCCTTGTCCGGCAAAGCCGCTGAAATTTATCTGACCGACCGCCCCGAAGACATCTTCGCTGCCGACAAAATCATTTTCCCCGGTCAGGGCGCGATGCCCGACTGTATGGCGGCGCTGCGGCAAAGCGGTTTGGGCGAGGCAGTGGAAGACGGATTGAAAAACAAACCGTTTTTCGGCATCTGCGTCGGCGCGCAATTATTGTTCGAACACAGCGAAGAAGGTGATACTGCCGGACTGGGCTGGTTTAAAGGCAGGGTCAAACGCTTCGCCGCCAACCAAACCGATGGACACGGAGGTCGTCTGAAGGTGCCGCACATGGGCTGGAACACAGTACGCCAAACCTGCCCGCACCCGCTGTTTAAAGACATCGGACAAGAAACGCGCTTTTACTTCGTCCACAGCTACTACTTCGCCCCCGAAGACGCCGAAACCGTCCTTGCTACCAGCGAATATCCAAACGAATTTGCCTGCATCGTCGGCAAAGACAATGTGTTCGCTACCCAGTTCCACACGGAAAAAAGCCACGACGCGGGTCTGTTGCTGTTGCGTAACTTCTTGGATTGGCAGCCCTAGCAGTCTGTTTATAGCAAAAGGTCGTCTGAAATTTTTCAGACGACCTTTCGTATCACAAACTCAGATTCAGTTAAAAACCAACACTTCTTTTCTATTCACAAAAAATCGTCTGAATATAGTGGATTAACTTTAAATCAGGACAAGGCGACGAAGCCGCAGACAGT
>JVVZ01000308.1:0-4670 GCA_001062585.1 Neisseria meningitidis | reverse complement strand
ACTGTCTGCGGCTTCGTCGCCTTGTCCTGATTTAAATTTAATCCACTATATTGTTTAGTCTTTGTCGTAATCGATGTGTTTGTTGTGTATGCTTTTTTTGCTTTTTTGCAGTTGCAGGCTGGCGGCATCGCCCAGGCGCAGGGCGAGTCCGATGGCGAGGATGTCGATGACGGCGAGTTGCAGCAGGCGGGACACCATGGGGGTGTAGAGTTCGGCGTTTTCCTGCGTGGCGATGCTCAATACGCAGTCGGCAAGCTGTGCCAGCGGGGAGTCGTTGCGGGTCAGGGCGATGACGGACGCGCCGTTTTCTTTGGCGATGCTGACGGCGTCTAAAAGCTCGATGGACGAGCCGGTGTTGGAAATGGCGACGACGACGTCTTGGTCGGACAGGACGGAGGCTGCCATCAGTTGGGTGTGGGTATCGACGTAGGCGACGGTGGAAATGCCGAAGCGGAAGAATTTGTGTTGCGCGTCTTGGGCGACGATGCCGGAGTTGCCGACGCCGTAGAACTCGACACGGCGCGCGTGCATCAGGGTGGCGATGGCGTTTTCCAACTCGGACTCTTTCAGGAAGCGGCGTTCGCCCAAAATGGAGGCGGCGGCGTTGCCCAATACTTTTTCGACAACGATGCTCATGTCGTCGTCGGCGTTGAGCTCTTCATGGACGTAGGGCATACCTTCGTGGCCTATGCTGGCGGACAGGGCGAGTTTGAACTCGGGCAGTCCTTTGTAGCCCAGGCTGCGGCAAAAACGGATGACGGTCGGCTGGCTGACGGATGCGCGCTCGGCGATTTCGGCGACGGCGGCATGGACAAACCATTTGGGTTCCGCCAAGGCGCATTCGGCGACTTTGCGTTCCGCGCCCGACAGGTTTGACAGTGATTCGCTGATTTTGCTTAACATAAATATGCCCTTCGGTGTGTGCCGCCCCTTGTCGGGGCGGCTTGTGTGATTAAACGTTTTTCAAGTGGTTGTCGAGTGCCGCCGCTGCGCCGGTGATGCCCGGGAATTCGCTTAAGACGACATAGACGGGAATCGCGGCGAGATAGGCTTCGAAACGGCCTTTGTTTTCAAAGCGGCTGCGGAAAGGTGAGGTTTTAAAATATTCCAAAACGCGGGGGATGATGCCGCCGCACAAATACACGCCGCCGCGCGCGCCCAGTGTCAGGGCGAGGTTGGAGGCAACCGTGCCGAGCATGGCACAGAAGATGTCCAAAGTCTGACGGCAGAGTGGGGAAGTGCCGCTTAAGGCTTTTTCGGTGATTTCGGACGGTTTGAGGCGGTAGTTTTTCAGTTTGTCGCGTTTGGCGAGTGCCTCGTAAATCAGGCTCAAACCTGCGCCGCTGAGGAAGCGTTCGGCGGAGACATGGCCGTATTTGTTTTTCGCATACTGCCAAATTAAAACTTCCATGTCGTCAAACGGCGGGAAGCTGGAATGGCCGCCTTCGCCGGCAAGCGCGACCCAGCCTGCGGGGCTGTGCACCAGTCCGCTCACGCCCAAACCGGTTCCCGGCCCGATGACGGCTTTGGGGGCAAATTCGATGGGTTTATGCCCGCCTACCTGCATCAGGTCTTTGCTTGAAGTCTGCGTTACCGCCAATGCCTGCGCAGTAAAGTCGTTCAAGAGGATGAGGGTGTCCAGCCCCAGTGCCTGACGGGTGGTTTCGATGGAAAACGCCCAGTGGTGGTTGGTCATTTGCACCCAGTCGCCCAAAATCGGGTTGGCAATGGCGAAGGCGGCGTGCCGGACTTCGGCTCCGCCTGCCTGTTCCAAATAGGCTTTGGCGGCATCGACGATGGTGTCGTAGTCTTTGCACGGCAAGACTTGGGCTTTTTCAATCTGGTGCGGGGCGGTTTCGAGCGCGAAGCGGGCGTTGGTGCCGCCGATGTCGGCAACCAGGCGCGGATAGTTTTTGCCGACGGGTTGTTGAATATCAGTTTGAGTAGAAGACATGGCAGTTCACTCCTTGATGGTTCAATACCAGGCTGGTCGGATATTCCAAATCGGCGCGCGCGGCGGCTTTGTCGAACACGGCTTTTTTCTCCGCACCCTGAATCGCCAAAAAGACGTTTTCCGTTTTGGCGATGGCGCCCAAGGTCATGCTGACGCGCTCGTGCGGCGCGGTAACGGGTGTGGTGTGGATGAGGGTCGGGTCGTCTGATTCGTTGATGGCTGCCTTCAGCTGCGGCGCTTGCGGGAAGAGGGAGGCGGTATGTCCGTCGCCGCCCATGCCCAAAATCAGTACGTCAGGTTGTTTGTAATGTTTCAGCGCGTAGGCAACGACGCTGTCGGGTTGTAATTCAGTTTCAGTTTTACCCGCTTCGACAACGGGAATCCAGGTTGCTGCGGCGGCTTTGTTTTGCAGCAGGTATTCGTGTGCCAGGGCGGTGTTGCTGTCGGCGTGGGTCGTCGGCACGATGCGTTCGTCAACCAAAGTGATGCCGACTTTTTGCCAGTCCAAATCTTTTTGCGACAAGGCTTGGAAGAAGGGAATCGGCGAGCGGCCGCCGGAAACCGCCAACACTGCGCTGCCTTTGTTATCCAGCGCGTTTTGCAGCGCGGCGGCAACTGCGTCTGCCAAAGCCTCTGAAGCGGCTGCTGCGTTTTCGTATTCATGCCAAACGAACATAAAAGTGTCCTTTCTCTGTTTTCAGACGACCTTTTGTTAAGAAGGAGGTGGGAGGTCGTCTGAAAGGCAGTGTTTGTGAGCGGGAAAGTAAGTGAGAGCCTGTATTGTCGATGGCGGCGAGAATGTCGGCGGAAACGCCTAATCTGCTGCCTTATGGTTTTCAGACGACCTTTTTGAACCGATAACGCTTCAAGCAAAGGTCGTCTGAAAAGGCTTTACTGGTCTTCGTGCCACTTATGTCCGTCGCGCGCCAACAGTTCGCGGGCGGCTTCCGGACCCCATGAATGCGCGTCGTAGCCGTGCGGCGGGGTGGTGTTGCTTGCCCAGTTTTCCAAAATCGGCATCACATATTCCCAAGCGGCTTCGAGTTCGTCGCGGCGGTTGAAGAGGGCGAGCTTGCCGTTGATGACGTCCAGCAGCAGGCGTTCGTAAGCTTCGGCGCGGCGGCCTTCGAGGACTTTTTCCAAGTCGGCTGCCAACGGCACGATTTCGACTTTGTTGCCTGCGCCCGGTGCTTTCATCTGCGTATAGAGGCGTACGGATTCGGTCGGCTGCAATTCGATAACCAAACGGTTTGGCGCGGCTTGGCTGTTTTCAAAAATATGGTTTTGCAGCGGACGGAAGTTCAATACGATTTCCGCCACTTTGCCCGCCATGCGTTTGCCGGTGCGCAGATAGAAAGGAACGCCTTTCCAGCGGTCGTTTTCGATTTCGGCTTTGATGGCGACGTAGGTTTCGGTGAAGCTGTCTTGCGGAACGTTGATTTCTTGAAGATAGCCGTTCATGCCTTTGGCGGCGGTGTATTGTCCGCGCACGACGTTTTCGTTGACGGATTCGATGGTCAGCGGTTTCAAGGACTTGATGACTTTGACTTTTTCATCGCGCACTGCGTCGGCATCCAAGCTGGCGGGTGCTTCCATCGCAGTCATGCACAGCATTTGCATCAGGTGGTTTTGCACCATGTCGCGCAGCGCGCCGGTAATGTCGTAGAACTCGCCGCGCTCTTCCACACCGAGCTGTTCGGCGATGGTCAGTTGTACGCTTTCGATGTATTTGTTGTTCCACAACGGCTCGAACATCACGTTGGCAAAACGCAGCGCCAGCAGGTTTTGCAGGCTTTCTTTGCCTAAGTAGTGGTCGATGCGGTAGATTTGGCTTTCTTTGAAGTAGCGGGCGACATCGGTATTGATTTGTTGGGAAGAGGCGAGGTCGGTACCCAGCGGTTTTTCCAAAACGACGCGCGCGTTGTCGGCGTTCAGTCCGACTTTGGCAAGGTTTTCGCAGGCTTGCGCGAAGAATTTCGGCGCGGTGGAAAGATAGATGATGACGTTGTCGGTCTCTTTGCGGGCTTTGACTTTTTCGCCCAAAGCGGCAAAATCGGCTTCTTGGGTAACGTCGACTTTCAGATATTCGATGCGTTTGACGAACGATGCCCAAGCGTCGTCTGAAAAGTTTTGTTTGACATGGATTTTGGAGTTGGTTTCCACTTTTGCCAAAAAGCCCGCCGTATCCAAATCGCTGCGGCTGACACCTAAAATACGACCCTGAGGATTGAGCAACCCTGCAACGTGCGCCTGATACAGACAAGGCAGCAGCTTACGCATTGCCAAATCGCCGGTCGCGCCGAACAACACCAAATCAAAATTTGTTTGTGTACTCATCGTTTTATCTCTCGTTGAGGAAGGCCTTGTGCCGGCGCCGCCGGATGCCGTGAAAGACGGGCGGTTTCGGCAGAAAAGCAATGGAAACCAATCGCCTGCATCAAAATTTCAAAACAGGCGGGCTAATGAGTAGTAATACTACACATGGCTACACATTTTGTCTATTCTCATTTTTACAAATTATTTGACTTAGTTTAAAAGTTTGATGAGTTTGGTCTGGTAGATTTTCACAAATGACGCATATCACGATTTAAATCAAATTTCTTACATTTAGCAGATTATTTTGTAACTAAATTACAAGTTTTATATTATAATAGCCTACATCTAAATATAGTGGATTAACTTTAAATCAGGACAAGGCGACGAAGCCGCAGACAGT
>JVVZ01000307.1:0-6608 GCA_001062585.1 Neisseria meningitidis | reverse complement strand
ATAGAGCCGCGCGGTGTATTTGTCTTTGCTGATACCCGAGAAATCACTGCGTTTTGGGTGAATGCGGCGGGCTACGATGTGTACCTTTTGACCGTTGCCGGACAAAGTCAGCGTATCGTCATGACCGGATTGTTCGCGCAGGCGGACGAAGTTTTTGTCGGAGGCGGGAAATATCAGACGGCTGTAATGGATGAAACCGTAGTCTTCTGCGGCAGGTTGTTGCAGCTGGGCAGTACAGAAACTCAGGCTGCCTTCACCGCCGTCACCCAAACATTTCAACGGTGTGCCGTTTGGAATTTTTGCCAAGACTTTGGCTTTCAAATCGGGGCTTTCGCGTAAGTTGGTGTGTCCGTCTGCATCATGAACCAAGGCAAAGCCGTCCGGCGGTGCGGCATGGGTTAAGGCGGAACACAATAATAAGAGTGTGGCTAAGTAACGCATTTTTATCATTTCTTTGAGTTTTCAGACGACCTAATTTCAAAACTGTACGCGGCGGATTGAGTTATGCCGCATGATTCCCCATTATTTCAACAATCCCCGCCACAACGCTTCTTCATCATCCGCAATCTTGCGCAAAAACGCGGCGATTTCGCGGCAGCCGTTTTCAGACGGCTTTTTGCACTGCTTCACGCACATCGCTGCAAACTGCCGCCATTGGTCGCCGATGGCGGTCATTTGTTCCGAGGCCGTCTGAAACGCGGGGTTGTCGCAGATACGGGCGGCCTGTTCGAGGAAATAGGCGTAGATATAGCGGAAACCCGCGCCGCCGGTGCCGATTTCTTCCTGCATCCGCACGAGATGGCCGAGGAACAGCTTTTGGTATTTTGCATTTCGTTTGGCGGGCAGGGCTTCGATGTTTTTTGCCAACGTGCGGATGCCTTTTACGCCGACGAAAAAAACGGGCGGGAGCATTTGTTTGGCGTTTTTGCGTATGGCCTTGCGGATGATGGCGGGTAAGTCGGCTTTAACTTTTTCAGACGGCCTGTCGTTTTCCAGCGTGTACATCATGCCTTTGGCGGCCAATACGCCTTTGGCGAAACGCGCCCGCTGCAAATCTTCGGCGGCGCAGCGCTGCACCGTTTCAAACACGGGGTCGCTGATAAGGTAGTCGCTGCCGTCTTTGCCGTATACCAAGAGATTGTGCGCGTTGAAATGGAAACGCATTTGCGGCGGGAAATACGGCAGCCAGAATACGGAGGTCTGCAACCCCGCCAGTTTGCCCGATGAAAGCGCGGCATCCAGCGCGTCCTGTCCCTTTTGGGCATTGGAAAATTTGCGGGCGGACAATTTCAGCCCCAATGCCTTGCAGGTGTTTTTGATGATGCCGCGCGGTGCGATGCGGTAGGAAACCAGCGGCATGCCGCCCAACTTGACGACAGGCAGCCAGACAAAGGTTAGTGCGTGGGCAATGCCGAAGATCATGGCTTCGTCTAAGTCGTGGCCGTGGTATTTGAGCAGTGTGGACATTACGCCGCTTTCGCAGTGGGCGGTATGCTGGTGTGGGAATTCGGTCATGGGGGTATCAATCAGATATCTGTTTAGAAGTATTTTTATAATTAGGCGGCTGTGTTTCAAACACAGATGAGGTCGTCTGAAAAACAAATCAGGGCAGGTTGCCGCCGTCAGTAAGGGCCGGTTCGCCTTAATCCGCGTCCGTCCGCTTCAATTCGTCTATGCTGATTTGCAGCGCGTCGGCGTATTTTTGCAGGGTTTTGTCTGGCAGCTTGGCGAAGATTTCGGGACGCAGGTGGCGGCGGAGCTGCCATTTCCATATGCCCGCGGCCATTGCCAAGCCGGCTTCGTCGTGGCGGAAGCGGAACATATGGTAATACAGCGGCGAATATTCGCCCCGTGCCACCGCTTCGCGGGCGGCGCGGGTTTGTTCGTCGAGTTCGGCGACCGCCATTTCGGTGGCGTAGGCTTCGTCCTGCCAGCCGCTGCTGGTACCGGCTTCGTAACGCCCGTCGCGCGTGCCGTAAATGACTTTCAGATGTCCGTGGTAGCTTTTGCTGTCATCTTGCGGGATGTCTTTGATTTCCATAGTTTCAGACGACCTTTTTCAGTTTGCTATACCGCTTCCAAAAGCATAAAGCAAGTTGAGAAACGCCCGCTTTCGGGAACGTAGCACAAAACTTTTTGACCGCGCTCCAGTGGGAAAGTGCGCATAAATTCTTCAAGGATGATGTAAATCGATGCCGAGCCGGTGTTGCCTTTGGTGTAGAGGTTGGTAAACCATTTTTCCTGCGGGATTTCAAAGCCGATGTTTTTCAGGCCGTCTGAAAGGCGGTCGCGGAAAAAGCCGGAAGAGTAGTGGGGCAGGAACCAGTCGATTTCGTCGGCGCGGATGCCGTGTTTGGCGGCGATTTGCGCGAGCGGTTTTTCCACTGTGTAGCGGACGATGTTTTCGTTCAATAGTTTTACGTCCTGCTTGACCGCCATCAGGCTGTGGCGGCGGCTGTATTCGGGGTCGGCGTGTTTCCAGCCTTCGAACACGCCGTCGCGGAATTCTGCGCCGGCATACATGCAGGGCGGCATTTCGTTGGCGTAGGAGAGCAGCTCTATCCAGCGGATTTTCAGGCTGAGGCCGTCTGAATTCGGGCGGTCGGACAAGTATGCCGCGCCTGCACCGTCCGACAGCATCCAACGCAAAAAGTCTTTTTCAAAACCGATTTCGGGAGAGGCATTCTCCAGCTTTTTATGGTCGGTTTCCTGTTGGAACACTTCGCCGCGCATCACCGCCGAAGCGTTTTCCGACGCGGCGGCGACGGCGTGGGCGTGTTCGCCGGTGCGGACGGCGTTGTAGGCGTGTTTCATCGCCGCCATACCTGCCGCACACACGCCCGCCATGCTCAATACTTCGCAGGAGGGTATATTTAAAAGACCGTGTACCATCACGCCGTGTCCGGGCATGGTTTGGTCGGGGTAGGATGTGGCGCAGGACAGGCTGGTGATGTCCTCAGGCTTGATGCCTTGTGCGAACAGCCGGCGGACCGCTTCGGCGGCAAGTTCGGCATTGGTATGCGTGGCGCGGCGGCTGTCGGGGTCTATGGCGTAATGCCGCGTTTGGATGCCGTTGGAACGCAAAATCATGCGCCGCACGCGCGAAGGCAGCTCGCCCGCCATGCCGAGTACGGCTTCCATCTCGTCATTGCCGACGGGCGCGTTGGGCAGGAAGGCGGCGGTACGGTTGAGGTAAACGTTTTTGAGTGTGTTATTTGGAATCATGGTTCTTTGTTATATGGCGAAACAAAATATGGATACTACGGCGTTGCCTTGCCTTGTTTTGTCTCACTATGATAAGTGGTCAGCCGATAAACCGCGCCGCGTAATCGCAGCTTGCGGTGAGCGGGATGCCGTGTGCTTCGGCATATGCCGTTAACGCATCCACCAGCATTCGGGCGATGCCCTGATTGCGGAAATTGGGCGAAACTTCGGTATGGTCCACGTCCCAGCCTCCGTTGTGTTCGGTATAACTGATGTAGCCTGCTTCTAAGCCGTTGATGTCGATTTGGAAGCGGCGGCGTTCGGGGTAATGGATCACTTCGGGCATGGAGTGCTTTCTGTATTTGGAGCCGTCTGAAAAGCAAAACTGTCGTCGGCCGTTGCTGCAAAACATTTTGGTCGTTTTCAGACGGCCTCTGCCAACGTCGGTGCGGCTTCCGGCGTCAAGCCTTAACCGCTTTGGCGAGTGCCGAAGCTGTCAGCATCTGCGTGCCGAACCAGCCCCAATAAATGCGGTGGTGCTTGATTTTGCCGCCTTCCAGCCGCATCACTTCCAAAATATCCACCTGATCGCCGTCGGGCGTCTGGCGCGGGTATTCCCACACCAGCGTATCGCCCGTAACGAAATAGCGGCCGTCCCGATACCAGCGCACCAAATCGTTGGGACGGCGGCGCGTGCCTTCCTGTAAGAAACGCAGGATTTCGGCCTTGCCGCACAGGATGCCGCTGTCGGTATCCATAATCGCGGGCACCAGCGGGCTTTCAAATACGGCGTCGTCGGCATACAGCGCAATCAGCGCGTCGGTGTCGCGGTTTTTGGCATATTCGTGCCAGTCGCGGTAAATGCGTTCAAAATCGTCCATATACAGTCTCCTTACAGGTTGCCGCCCGCAATCCGATTCATCCGCCGGAAGGTTGGCCGTAATAATCCGCCAGTTTTTTCAGACGGCCTTTGAGCAGCGGATGCAGCAGTTTTTTCACCAATACGCTCACCGGTACCAACACCAGAATCATCGCCAGCAGAAACAGGATATAAAAACACAGCAGGGCGCGGCGCAGCAGGGGGGACACACGTCCGGCGGCCATCAGCAGCCTGCCCCACAGGAAAAAGCTGCGGCCGGCGGCTTTTTCGCTGAAAATCAGTTTTTCGTTCACCTTGGCCGCGCCCATGTTTTGAAATAGGGTTTCGTCCAAGGTTTTGTTTTGCAACAGGGTATCCCGCATTTTTGCGCCGAAGCGCGCCGCGTCAGCCAGCTCTCCGTCTGCGATGCCGGCGGAGGGCAGGGCGCGGAAGTATTGTTTGTCGCCCGACAGCAGCCATGCGGGGGTGGTGATGAAGCTGGCGGCGCTGTTGCATGCGTCGATTTTAACGATGTTGCCGATGAGTTTCGCGCCGTTGCGCGCTAAAAGCGACTTCATTTTTTCCTGCGCGCCCAACCACATATTGCGGCAGCCGATAAGCGTTACCACGGGTTTGCCGTTGAGCAGGCGGCGGGTTTCTTCCCGTTGCAGGAAGGCGGTAATCGGCTGGGCGGGCGAGAGGAACCAGACGGTATAGGCGATAACCACGGCGTCGTAATCGTCGGCGGGAATGGCGGGCGGCAGAATCGGCGCGGGTTTCAGGTGGACGGTTTCGGGAAAGGTGTTGAAAAACCGCCAAAACGACCACGGAAACGGATACGGCTCTTGCGGCTCAAGGTTTACGCAATCCACATGGACGCCGCCCTGCCGCAAAGGTTCGGCGAAATTCCGCACCAGTTCCGCCAGCTGTCCGGTTTGCGAGTAATACACCAGCAGCACTTTTTTCACGTCGCTTCCCTTTATGTATTAACAAAAATTATTTGATGATTGGTTATTATAGCTTTTTTGTAAAATTATTTAAAGAACAATAGGGTGGGATAAATGGAGGTCGTCTGAAAAGGGCGGTAGGCGTGAAAGTGGAGGCAAATGGCATATCCTGAAATCACTGGGCTTAGGGCAAAAATATCTGCCTGATAAAATGCAAACCTGCGGCTTGCCGCCCTCGCTCAACCTCTCATGCGGAGAGAAAAAACGCGGGCGGCAAGCCGACAGGTAAGTTCTTCAAAAGTGGACAGAATGACTTTGCAGGTCTGTCGGATGATGCCGCTTACAGGGCTTTTTTGGCAAAGTCGTCCAGCGGTTTGCCGGTTTGCACTTCTCTGAACTGCATCACGGTTTTGTCGCCTTGTTTTTCGTCCAACTCGATTTTGCGCACCACGCTGTCGCCGCTGATAACGATGTGATTGAAAATTTGGCGGGTAACGGCGGTTTTCGGCGTCAAATTCAGCGTCCATTGCTTTTCAGTGCCGGAGAGGGCGAGGTTGAATTGTTTTTCCAAGCCTTGCGTGTTGCCGCCGAGCAGGTCGAGGAAGAGCTTGATTTGCTGACTTTGTCCGACCTTGCCTTGGTTGGGGTTGGTCCATGCGCTGCCGTTCCACTGCATGATGCCGTCCGCACGCACGCGCAGGGTGGTTTCAAACGGTTTTTGCATTTGCCACAACAAGCCTTTTTTCGGAATCAGGACAAATTTCCCGCCCGTAACCATCGGTTTGCTCAGGGATTTCAATTGACGCTGCTGGGTAAACGCGCCTTGTACGTTGGACGGTTTTTGCAGGGTTTGGGCGAGTTCGGCGGTGGAAAACGCCCACAAGGCGGGGCTGGCAAGGGTCAGGAAGAGGGCGGTAAGTGTTTTTTTCATGTTGTTCCTTTTCAGGTTTGTTTTTCAGACGACCTTAAGGGTCGGGGTCGTCTGAAAACGGGAAGGTCAGGCGGGGGTAAAGGTAGGATGGGTTTGTACGGCATCCAGCCAGCTTTGCGGGGTCTGAAACTGCATCAGGCCGTCTGCCAGCGAAACGGCGGCTTGGGTGGTCGAAGCGCGGTTGAGCTTTTCGTTGGTTTGCGCATCATAAATCGTATAGTCGATGCGCAGGCAGCTTTCGATTTCGACGATCTCCATATCGACGCGGATTTTTTGACCGAAACGGGCGGGGCGGATGTATTTGAGGTTCATCTGCACGATCGGCCAGCTGTATCCTTGCCGCGCCATTTCATTGTAGTCGTAGCCGATGGCGGACAAAAAGGCGCAGCGGGCGGTTTCGAGGTATTTCACATAGTTGCCGTGCCAGACGATGTGCATGGCGTCCACATCGAAAAACTGGACTTCGATTTCAAAGCTGTGGCGGCAGTAGATGTGTTTTTTCATGAGATTCCTTGTGTGGGGCGCAAGCGGCATAGATTATATAGCGGATTTGCCGCCAAACGGTAAGGCGTTGTTTGCGCGGATGCAATGTGGTGCGATGTTTGAGGTGTGTTTTATAGTGGATTAACTTTAAACCCGTACGGCGTTGCCTCGCCTTGTCCTGATT
>JVVZ01000005.1:0-2191 GCA_001062585.1 Neisseria meningitidis | reverse complement strand
GTACTGTCTGCGGCTTCGTCGCCTTGTCCTGATTTAAATTTAATCCACTATAACGAATAGCGTTAAAACGTTTTCAGACGACCTTTTTACGCGGCGGCAATCTTGTTTCCTTTCCATTTCCGTCCAATGCTCGATCGGACAGATGGCTCAATTCGACTCATGCGTTCTGCTTCAATCAATCCATTCTAAAGCCGACAAAAGAGGTCGTCTGAAACCCAAAATCCGGTTTCAGACGACCTTTTTCAAACCCTTACCCTGTCAATAAAGTTCTAACGGCACGTCCAGCAATGCCTGCGCGTTTTCAATCTGCGCGGCGCAGGCGTAAACCTGCGGTAGGACGTGGGCGCAATAGACGCGGGCGTTGTGTTGCTGCGCGGCGTAGAAGCCGCTGCCGAAGCCGTCGGCGTCGTCCTTTTGGGCGGCTTCGGCGGCAAGGTAGGCGCGGGCGAGTCCGATGGCGCCGAGCGTCAGCCCCATTTGTTGCAGGTAGGCGTTGGACGCGGCGGCGGCAAGGGCGGGTCGGTCGGCGTATCCGACCATGCGGGCGATGCTTTGTTCCGCCGTTTCAATGGCTTGCGCCAGTTGCTGCGCGGCGGCGGGTTCGACTGCGGCGAGTTTGTCCGCCAGCCCTTTGCCTTCGGCGAGCAGCTTCAAGGGCAGCGCGCCATTTTTGCCGGTGGTTTTGCGTCCTGCCAAATCGGCGGCCTGTATGCCGTTGGTGCCTTCGTAAATCGGCGTAATCCGCACGTCGCGCAGGTATTGCGCCACGCCGCTTTCTTCGACGTAGCCCGCGCCGCCGTAAATCTGGACGGCGAGGTTGGTCAGGACGACGCCGTTGTCGGTCGGCCAGGCTTTGACGATGGGAATCAGGAAATCCAGTTCGCGCTCGGCTTCTTTGCGCAATACGTTGTCGGGGCAGGCGGCGGCAAAATCGGTCAGGGCGGCGGCGCGCAGATAGAGGGCGCGTTGGGCGGCGAGCGTTGCCTTTTGTATCAACAACATACGGCGCACGTCGGGATGGCGGATAATCGCCACGTCGTCTGAACCGTCCGCCTCGTCGCGTCCCTGCACGCGCTCTTTCGCATAGGCGAGCGCGTTTTGGTAGGCGCGTTCGGCGACGGCGTGGCCTTCGATGCCGACGTTCAGCCGCGCGGTTTTCATCATGGTAAACATATACGCCAAACCCTTGCCCGCCCTGCCGACCAAATAGCCTTCGGCGTTGTCGAACTCCATCGTACAGGTCGGGCTGGCGTGTATGCCGAGCTTGTGTTCGATGCCGATGGCGCGCACGCCGTTGCGTCCGCCCAAGCTGCCGTCTGCATTCATCAAATATTTCGGCACGATAAACATCGATACGCCCTGCACGCCCGGCGCGGCATCGGGCAGGCGCGCGAGCACCAGATGGACGATGTTTTCCGTCATTTCCTGATCGCCCCAAGTGATGAAGATTTTCTGACCGCTCAGGGCATACGCACCGTTTTCTTTCGGCACGGCGCGGGTGGCGATGTGGTTCAAATCCGAACCCGCCTGCGGTTCGCTCAAATTCATCGTTCCCACCCATTCGCCGCTGCACATTTTCGGCAGGTAGGTCTGTTTCTGCTCCTCGCTGCCGTGTTTGAACAGCGCGTCCACCGCCCCCAGCGTCAGCATCGGCATCAGCGACAGGGCGAGGTTGGCGGCGCACCACATCTCTTCACACGCCGCCGACACGACCGCCGGCAGCCCCTGCCCGCCAAACTCCGCCGGCGCGCGCAAACCCGCCCAGCCCGCTTCGCAGAAATCATAGTAGGCACGCGCCAAATCCGGATGGGTGGTGATCAGGTCGTCTGAAAAACCCGCGCCGTAGAGGTCGCCGGTACGGTTGGTGCCCGCCCATTGCTCCGAGGCAAACCGCGCCGCTTCGTCCAGCACCGCATCCACCGTTTCCGCATCCAAACCTTCCGCATGGGGCAGTTGCAGGATTTCGTCCAACCTGCCGTGCACGCGGATGCCGAAACGCAATTCGTTTACAGGGGCCGTGTAGCTCATGGAATCTCTCCGAAGTGAATGATTTGAAATGGATTTGGGATAAATTGGTATAGTTATACTAATCCTAAACCACAGGTTTGCAAAGCGCAGGTTTTCAGACGACCTCGGGCAAAATATAGTGGATTAAATTTAAATCAGGACAAGGCGACGAAGCCGCAGACAG
>JVVZ01000306.1:0-15284 GCA_001062585.1 Neisseria meningitidis | reverse complement strand
TACAGATAGTACGGCGAGGCAACGCCGTACTGGTTTAAAGTTAATCCACTATAAACAAACAGGTACGAATTTATGAACAGTGTTTCCCCGCTCAACCGTAAAGCCTCGCTGTGGGCGGTCGGTTTGATGTTGTTCGCTTTGTTTTTCGGTGCGGGCAATCTGATTTTTCCTGCTTATCTCGGACAACAGGCGGGGGAAAACTGGTTCTCTGCGATGACAGGTTTCCTGTTGACCGGCGCGGGTCTGCCGCTGTTGGGCGTGATTGCCATCGGCTATTCCGGTTCGCGCGACGTGCAGGCGCTGGCTTCAAGGGTTGCCCCTTGGTACGGCGTGGCGTTTGCCGTCGCGCTGTATTTGTCCATCGGGCCTTTGTTTGCCATGCCGCGTACGGCGACGGTGTCGTTTGAGATTGCCATTGCGCCGTTTTTGAATGAAAGCCAAAAAACAGTCGGGCTGGCGGCGTTCAGCGTGGCGTTTTTCGGCGTGGCGTATTGGCTGTCGATGTCGCCGGGCAAACTGGTGGACCGCATCGGTAAAATCCTGACCCCCGTATTGCTTTTGACGATTGCCGTTTTGGTCGGCTACGCCACGCTGAATCCGATGGGCGTTCCCGCCGAGGCACAAGGCGATTTTGCCCTCCGTCCGTTCATAAAAGGCATTTTGGAAGGCTACGGCACAATGGACGCACTCGCTTCGCTGGTGTTCTCCATTATCGTCATTGACGCCGTGCGCGCGATGGGCGTGGACAACCGCTCCGATCTGCTGCGGACGACCGCCGTTTCAGGCATCGTTGCCGCATCTTGTCTGGCATTGGTGTACCTCTTCATCGGCTATATGGGCGCGACCAGCGTGTCAGGCTTGGGACTTCAGGAAAACGGCGCGGAAGTCTTGTCGAAAACCGCGCATTTCTACTTCGGCGTACCCGGCAATATCCTCTTGGGCGTCATCGTCCTGCTCGCCTGCTTGAGTACCGCCGTCGGACTGATTACATCATGTTCCGAATATTTCAACCGCCTGTGTCCCGGCATTCCTTACAAAATATTCGTCGTCATCAATACGGTCGTGTCTATGGCGTTGGCGAACAAAGGCCTGTCCTCCATCCTGACCTTCTCCATCCCGATGCTGATGCTGCTGTACCCGCTGACCATCGTCATCATCCTGCTGGTCTTCCTGCACAAACTGTTCGGCGGCAGCCGCATCGTCTATTTCTGCACCATGATGGCAACGCTGGCAGTTGGTTTGCTCGATGCCTATAAAGCCGCGTTCGGCTTCAGCGAAGAAGTCGCCGCCGACATCAACGGTTCACTGCCGCTTTACAACGTCGGGCTGGGCTGGCTGCTGCCCGCAACCGTCGGCTTTATTTTAGGGTGCATCCTGAACGCCGCGCTCAAGAAAAAACATAAGGCTTAAATCTAAACAAAGGTCGTCTGAAAATTTTCAGACGACCTTTTCTATTCAATCCCAGATAAATCCAGAAATTTGATGGATGCTCATTTTCGCAGGCTGCCTGACCTTTATGGTTGGCAACCGCACTTCGGATGCGGACCAGTTAACCGGAAACCACAAAATCCACCGTATGCGCTTCGCTGTAATCGGGGATTTCCAGCTTGTTGATCATGCGGTGTATCACATCGTTCGGCACGGAATATTCGCGGTTACGGTTTTGCGACAGCAATTGCGTGTAAGGCACTTCCAAATAAATCAGGTGTACCCGCGCGCCGTAGTCGGCGAACATAGGCAGCCACTTGCTGCGCAGGTCGCGGTTGAGGTTGGTGGCGTTGAAGACAAATGACGTGCGGGCGCGCAGGTATTCTTTTGCCTGCTCTTTACCCAAACGCACGGCTTCTGCGCTGTGTTTCGGGTTAGCGGGGTCGAGTTTGCGCTCGCGGCGGATGTCGTCCAGCGACAGTATGGGCAGATGGGCAAGGTGTTGCCTGATGTAACTGTCTTTGCCACTGCCTGCTATGGCACACATGGCGTATACGTCAAAGGTTCGGTCGTCAAACGGCTGGTAATCGGGCATGTCTCTGCGGCCGTTGAGATAGAGATAGCGGCCGTAATCGCTGGCGAAATTACGTGCTTTGCCCCAGCAGCCGTTTTCTTCGCACAGCTCGCGGAACAAGTCGATGCGCAGCAGGATATCCTGTTGGTCGCGGCAGATGCGACCTAGAACGTCGGCTTTGGCAAGCATAGCGAGGTGAGCGGTATTGACCTGCAAAGAAGCGGCGATGACGGCGCGTTCCGGACTCGGTTTGTCGATTGCCCACAGAGGCAGTCCATGCAGACGCACGAGTTTGGCTATCGCTTCGCGCACAGCAAACGGCGTGGCAAGTTCGGTATACAGCAGGGAGCGGGCAGTGTATTCACCTTTTTTGGCATGGTTCGGCGACACAATCCGCTCTTTGCCGCCTTGGATCTCACGTTTAGTGGTGCTGCGTTTTTCTACATCATGCAGCATAGCGGCGGCAAACAAGATATGTTGCTCCTGCTCGCTGAGTGTTTGGAATTCAGACAGTTGCAGCAGGGCTTCGCACACCATTTTAGTATGGACGAATACATCGCCTTCAGCGTGCCATTCAGGATCCTGCGGCACGTTTTTCATATCGGCAAACCAACTGAAGCGATGCTCCAAGGCTTGCCAGTCGGGAAGTTTGCCGGGTGTATAATGGGGGAATGTCCACATGGTAGTCTTTCTTATTATTGGATGACTTGACTTCAGGTCGTCTGAAACTGCCAGCTTTGCCAATGGTATTTGTCGTAGTCGATAAGGCAGGCGGGCTTCCAAGTTTTTGTCCAATGCACATCGGTTTTAACGTGTTTGGCGCGAACGAGCTTGAAGAGGTTGTCAAACTCGTTGGACTGTACGGGCAGGTTGCCGTTGTTGGTGGCGAAATCAGCGGCATTGCGGATGACGAAACCTTCGCTGCATGCTTCGCCTGTTTTCGGGTCGTAGCCGCCGAGTTTGCCTGCGGTTTGCACGCTGTCTGTCCATGTTGCACCTAAATTGGCGAGCAGCCATTGCGCCAAAGCGGTGTCTTCGTCGGTGTATTTTTGGGTGAAGTCGGCAAGCGGCTGCACGATGGGAAGTTCGGGGACTGTGGGGAAATCGAACAGCTGGGCATAGAATTTAACTTCTTCCCACGACAGCCAATGTCCGCCGCGACGGACGGCAAACAGGTAAAAATAGCTTTCCAACTGCGAATAGGCGATGGAGTGGATACCGTACATGTTTTCGCCGAAAAGTTCGAGGTCACCCAAGTCGTCTTTGATGTGCTGCCAGCGTTGCAGCAGCGGTTTGTCCCACGGATGTTGGGTAGGGGCGGCATGGCTGCGGGCATAAAGACCGTGGGCGGCGAAGCAGTTGTTTTGCCCGTCCAGCTTTTCGGTCAATACCAATTGCGGCAGAGTGGCGAAATGCGCGAGGTAGCCGCGAGGCATAAAGCGGTCGTCTGAAGTTGTGCCCAAGCTGATGGGTGCGTGCAGGCTGCGGGCGTATTTTTGTGGTTCGGTATTCGCTATCATGATTTGTCCTTGAAATTTATTTTTTAAGTTTTTCGGATGGTTTCTGCGGCTGATTATATTTTTTCTACCGTATCGCTTTGTTTAGACACCAAAAGCTGGTCGACTTTCAGATTTTCGGTGTCGATGATTTCAAATTTATAGCCCGCGTAAACCAAAAAATCGGTGCGTTTCGGGATTTTGCGCAGGGAATACATCATAAAGCCGGCGATGGTTTCGTAGTTTTCCGAATGGGGAAATTCCTCGATGTCCAGCGCGCGCATGACGTCGGCGAGCGGGGTCGCGCCGTCCACCAGCCAGGTATCTTCGGTGCGGCGGATGATTTGCGGCTCTTCTTCGGTATTGACCAGCTCGCCCATGACGATGCTCATCACGTCTTTCAGCGTCACCACGCCGACTACCAACGCGTATTCGTTCACCACCACGGCAAAGTCTTCGCCGGAAGTTTTGAAGGTTTCCAATACATCGTAAAGCGACAGCGTGTCGGGGATGAACAAGGCTTTGCGCAACACGCGCTTGTCGGTCAGACGGACGTCTTTTTCTTTTAAAAACAAGGTCAATAGCGTGTGCGATTCGATGTAGCCGATGACGCGCTCCAAATCGCCGTCGCACACCAAGAATTTGTTGTGCGGTTTTTCCGACATCATTTCCAACACGGTATCGCTGCCGTCGTTTTTATCGAAATAGGCGATGTATTCGCGCGTGCTCATGGTGGAAGTCACCGTGCGCGCCTGCATGTCGAAGATATTTTCAATCAGGTAGTGTTCCTGCTCTTTCAATACACCCGCCTGTGCGCCCGCATCGACGACGGCGTAAATGTCTTCCGAAGTCAGCTGCTCTTGGCGGACGGTGGAAATTTTGAAGAGTTTGAATATCGCGTTCGCCAGTCCGTCAAATGTCCAAACGAAAGGCTTTAGGATAAAAATCAAAAACATCATCGGCCGCACAATGCGCACTGCCACCGCTTCGGGATGGGTCATCGCTATGCGCTTGGGCATCAGGTCGGCAATCAGGATGAAGCTGCCCGTAACCAGCGCGAATGTCAGCAGCGACGCGGCGGTACTGCCCCAACTGCCCGCGTTTGCCAACAAGCTGCCGAAATAAGGGCGCACCGCCGCTTCGCCGACGATACCGGCGAGAATGGCGACGGCGTTCAAACCGATTTGGACGACGGTGATGAAACTGCCCGGCTGCTGCTGCATGTTGAGCACATCCAGCGCGCGAGTGTCGCCACCGTCTTTTGCCATCACTTGCAATTTGATTTTGCGCGCCGAGGCGAGCGCGAGTTCGGAACAGGAAACGAATGCGCTGATGACAATCAGCAGGACCAATAACAATAAGGCTTCGAGAATATTCATGAAAAACGGTGTGTGTGGTAAACAGAAGACATTTTAGCATTAAAGGTCGTCTGAACGACGAACCGCCCCTTGTGGTTGGATGGGGCGTCCAACTTTGGGAGCGGTTCAGGTTTCAGACGACCTTTTGTCTTTTGGCTGCGGTTACATAAAAAACGTAGCGGCAAATAACGGGTTTATTTGCCCAGCAGTTCGATGCTGCAAGCTACTTTGCCGACACGCATTTCGGCTGTGCCTGAACAGCCTGCGGGCAGTATGCGACGGAAGGATGCAAGCTGTTTCGGGTCGGGCGTAATTTTCAGGCGCAGGACGGTTTGGGGCAGGTGCAGGCGGCTTAGGGCTTCTTCAGTGCTGATGTCGTAGACTTTCTTGAATTGGTCAAATGTATTGTTGCGTTTGTGGTCGAAGACGGTAACGCTGCCGTCTTCGTTGAAACGGTAGGTATTTTCGCCTTTGATGACGATGTCTCTGTCGTAGATGCGGACGATTTGCAAACGGCCGTTTTCATCGTAACGGTATTGCAGGCCGTGATCGGTGCATCCGTAATGGGATTCGCAGTTTTCGGCCAAAACGTAGGCAAACGAGGTGCTGCTGCCGGCAGTATGAGCCCAGCAAAACTGCAGGCCGTCTTGTCCGGCATCGCAGCCTTGGGGGTTGTCTCGTTTTTGGGCGGCAACTTTCTGCTGCAACTTTTGAAATTCTTCCTCAGACATAAGCGTGTCACCGCGGCGGATTCGTTCACGTTCAATCTGTTTTTGTTGCCTGTTATATTCGCGCTGTCGGGCGGCTTCGATGTCGCGCTGCTGCATTTCGTGCAAGATGTGGACAGGTATGCCTTGGCAGTTTGAGCCGCTGCAGGCGGCGGCATCCTGCGCCCACAGTGCGGCAGCAGATACGGCGGCGATGACGGCGAGTTTCGGCATGATGTTTGCGGAAGTCATGATTTTCCTTTTAATGATTTTGAGGTCAGCTCACTTGGGATTTAGATTTTCAGACGACCTTTTTAGATTAAGCAGCAGATTATCCTTGTCCTTCAAATCTATGGTTTAACCTTTGGCGGTAAAGCGTTTGTTGACGCGCAGGCGTTCGCCGCGGCCGGCTTTTTTGATTTCCAGCCAGTCGGTGTAGATGGCGTGGATGAGGTGGTTTATGGTTTCAAAGCCGTACTGCTGCGGGTCGGTGCCTTGTGCGGCGAGTTGCTTCGATACGTCGCTCAAACGCGCCCAGCCTTGTTCGTCGGCGTGGGTGTCGACTGCCTGCTGTACGGCGGGGATAACGCGGGTAACGGGCAGTTTGCTGCTTTTGGCGGCGGGTTCGGGTTTGGCGGGTGTCGGCTGTGCGGTGTCTGCCGCTGGGCTTGGCGCGGTGTTTTCGTTCTTGGCTTGGTTGTTTTTTTTGCTGCGCGTTTTGTGTTTTTGCGCGGCGTTGGGGTCGTCTGAAACGGTTTCTTCTGCATGATGGGTTGCCACCGGGTTTTCAGACGACCTCTCTGTCGGTTTGTCGGCGGATTTGCGGCGGCGGACTTGGAGTTGGTTGTTGTCGGTGCGGTGTTCGAAGATGTCGAAGGATTTGATGAGGTCGGAGAGTTTGCCGTAGCCGTACAGCCTTGAGTCGAAATCGGGATTGATTTTGCTGATGTAGCTGCCGATGGGGCCGAGGTTTGCCCAGCCGAGGTCGTCGGCGTTTTCGCGCACGGCGCGTTTGAGCAGGGACAGCGCGTCTGGGGCGGCGGCAGGGGTGTTTTTGCCGCTGTTCTTCTTTTTTTCTTGGCGTTGTTTTTCGGGACGGAAGATTTCGGTGTAGATGAATTTGTCGCAGGCTTTGCGGAAGGCTTCGGGCGTTTTCTTTTCGCCGAAACCATACACGGTCAGCCCGCTTTCGCGCAGGCGGCTTGCCAGTCGGGTAAAGTCGGAATCGCTGGATACGATGCAGAAGCCGTCGAAATTGCCGCTGTATAGCAAATCCATCGCGTCGATGACCAGCGCCATATCGGTGGCGTTTTTGCCTTTGGTGTAGGCGAATTGTTGGACGGGGATGATGGCGTGGGGCAGGAGGGCGGCTTTCCATTTGGAAAGGCCGTGGCTCCAGTCGCCGTAGATGCGTTTGACGCTGGCGATGCCGTATTTGGCAACTTCTTCGAGCAGGCGGTCGATGATGTCGGCGGGGGCGTTGTCGGCGTCGATGAGGACGGCGAGTTTTTTGTTGGCCAATGTGGTCATGGGGACTCCGTGGTATTCATGTCAGTCGAGGTCGTCTGAAAACCGGTTTTCAGACGACCTCGATCTATTAAAGCATATCTTGTATGGCGGCGCGTTCTTCTTCCAGCTCCGCCAGTGTTGCGGCGATGCGTTGGCGGCTGAATTCATCCGACAAGTCCAAGCCTTGGACGATGCGGTAGCTGCCTGCGTCGCAAATGACGGGGAAACCGAAAACCAAACCTTCGGGGATGCCGTAAGAGCCGTCGGAGGGGACGCCCATCGTGATCCATTTGCCGCTGCTGCCGAGCAGCCAGTCGCGCAGGTGGTAGATGGCGGCGTTCGCAGCGGAGGCGGCGGACGACGAACCGCGCGCGGCGATGATGGCGGCACCGCGTCCGGCGATTTTCGGCATGAAGACTTCGGTGTTCCAATCGGGTTCGGTAATCATGTCTTGGACGGACTCGCCGTTGCTGGTGGCGTAGCGGTAGTCGGCGTACATGGTCGGGCTGTGGTTGCCCCAGACGCACATTTGCTCGATGGAAGGAATCGGGCGGTTGATTTTCTCGGCGACTTGGCTGACGGCGCGGTGGTGGTCGAGACGCATCAGGGCAGTGAAGTTTTCCGGCGGGATGTCGGGCGCGGACTTCATGGTGATGTAGGCGTTGGTGTTGGCGGGGTTGCCGACGACGAGGACTTTGACGTCGCGATGGGCAACTTTGTTCAACGCCGCGCCTTGTACTTTGAAGATTTCGGCATTGGCGTGCAGCAGGTCGGCGCGTTCCATGCCTTGCGTACGCGGGCGCGCACCGATCAAGAGGGCGATGTCGGCATCTTTGAAGGCAACTTCGGGGTCGTCTGTGGCGAAGATGTCGGCAAGGAGCGGGAAAGCGCAATCCTGCATTTCCATAATCACGCCGCGCAATGCCTGCTGCGCCTGAGGCAGGTCGAGCAATTGCAGGATAACGGGTTGGTCGCGTCCGAGCATAATGCCGCCGGCGATACGGAACAGGGTCGCATAGGCAATTTGCCCTGCGGCGCCGGTAACGGCGATGCGGA
Source organism: Neisseria meningitidis (assembly GCA_001062585.1). Classification (GTDB taxonomy): domain Bacteria; phylum Pseudomonadota; class Gammaproteobacteria; order Burkholderiales; family Neisseriaceae; genus Neisseria; species Neisseria meningitidis_D. Next base: position 7,156 of record JVVZ01000306.1, on the reverse strand, counting down.
CGGGAGGCTTGAGTGTCATGTTTTTCCTTTTGAAGTCGTTGTTTTACTTGGTTTACGGATTATAACAGCATTGAGTATTAGAGAATGAAAAGGTCGTCTGAAACTGGGAATAGGATTTCAGACGACCTTTCATGTTGCTGTCTGTCAATTTTCCGCATCGCGGCAGATTTCGATGGCTTCCTGAAGGCTGGAAACGCCGAAGATTTTTAGGTTTGGGAACTCTTTTTCGTTGCGCGGCATATTGGCTTTGGGAACGATGGCGCGTTTGAAGCCGAGTTTTTCCGCTTCTTTGAGCCGTTCTTGTCCGCGTGCGACGGGGCGGACTTCGCCGCTGAGGCCGATTTCGCCGAAGGCGACCATTTTTTCAGGCAGCGGGCGGTTGCGGAAGCTGGAGAGCATGGCGAGGATAACGGCGAGGTCGGCGGCGGGTTCGCCGATTTTCACGCCGCCGACGGCGTTGAGGAACACGTCTTGGTCGAAGCAGGCGATGCCGCCGTGGCGGTTGAGGACGGCGAGCAACATGGCGAGGCGGTTTTGTTCGAGGCCGACGGTGAGGCGTTTGGGGGTGAAACCGTGCGCATCATCAACCAATGCCTGAATTTCGACCAGAAGCGGGCGGCTGCCTTCCTGCGTGACCAAAACGCACGAACCAGGCGTGTCGTCGCGGTAGCTGGCAAGGAAGATGGCGGACGGGTTGGACACGCCTTTCAAACCGTTTTCGGTCATGGCGAACACGCCCAGTTCGTTTGCCGCACCGAAGCGGTTTTTGATGGCGCGTATCATGCGGTAGTTGGAATGTTGGTCGCCCTCGAAATACAGCACGGTATCGACCATGTGTTCCAGCACGCGCGGGCCTGCAATCGCGCCGTCTTTGGTAACGTGTCCGACCAGTATCATGGCGATGCCCATTTGTTTCGCCATGCGCGTCAGTTGGGCGGCACATTCGCGTACCTGCGACACGGAGCCGGGGGCGGAGGTGATTTGGTCGGAATACATGGTTTGGATGGAGTCGATGACGACGACTTCGGGCTGATGCTGTTTCAAGGCCGTCTGAATCGCTTCCATGCGGATTTCGGCAAGCAGGTTCACGCCTTCGGTGGGCAGTTCCAAACGTTGCGCGCGCAGGGCGACCTGTTGGGCGGATTCTTCGCCGGAAACGTACAGCACTTTGCGGCTTTGCGCCATTTTGGCGATGGTTTGCAACAGCAGCGTGGATTTGCCGATGCCGGGGTCGCCGCCGAGCAGGATGACCGCGCCATCGACCAAACCGCCGCCCAATACGCGGTCGAGTTCGCCCATGCCCGTCGGATTGCGCGGCACTTCGGTGGCGGTCACGGCGGAGAGGGATTGGACGGTTGAGGTGTCCGCCGCCCAAGATTGGAAGCGGGCGTTTTTCGGTTCGGGCGCGGCAAGGCTTTCCTGAAGCGTGTTCCATTCGCCGCAATGCGGGCATTTGCCTTGCCATTTCGGGGAAGTACCGCCGCATTCGGTGCATTGGTAGATGGTTTTGGGGGCTTTTGCCATGATGTTTTCCCTATGGGTTTTTTGAAGTGTGAAAAGGTCGTCTGAAAACTGATATCGTTTTCAGACGACCTTTTTTCAAGGATTCGGACTGAGCTTATTTGCTTTCGTCTTTACCGTCTTTCTTGTCTTTTTTCGGAGCCGGTTTTTTCGCCGCCAAACCTAAAGACTTCTGCCATTCGGCTGGATTTTTGACTAAATCCAAGGCTTTGCGGAGCTGGTCGTCTTTGGCAGGATTAGGAATACGACGGCTGGAGAGGTCTTCGTCTTTCTCTTTGTCCTTGCCTTTTTTGGACTTGGCGTTTTCGTCGGCTTTGGCGGCTTCGTTTGAATCAGGCGTGCTGATTTCGTTGCTGCTGTTGACGTCTTCGCCGCCGAGCGGGTTGCCGATGTGTCCGGCGAGGTCGGCTTCGCGGCTTTCAAAGGCGCGGTCTTTGTCTTTGACTTCAACGTCGGGAACGATGCCTTGCGCTTGAATCGAGCGGTCGTTCGGCGTGTAGTACAGCGCGGTAGTCAGTTTGACTGCGCTGCCGTTGGACAGCGGAATCAGGGTTTGAACCGAGCCTTTGCCGAAACTTTGCGTACCGACGACGACGGCGCGTTTGTGGTCTTGCAGCGCGCCGGCAACGATTTCGGAAGCGGAAGCGGAGCCTGAGTTAATCAACACGGTCATCGGGATGGTTTTCAACTCGGCGGGCAGATCTGCCAGCGGGTCTCTGCCGCTCGTGCGGATGTAATCTTCGGGACGGGCTTTCAATACCATGCCCTCTTTGCCGTCGCGTCCTTTGGTGCTGACGACTTTTGCGTCTGCGGGCAGGAAGGCGGCAGAGACACCGACCGCACCGTCAAGCAGACCGCCCGGGTCGTCGCGCAGGTCAAGGATGATGCCTTTGAGCGGCGCGCCTTTGTTTGCCTTAATCAGGGCTTTGGCGGCTTCGTTGATGCCCGCTACGGTGCGCTCTTGGAATTGGGACACGCGGATGTAGCCGTAGTTCGGCTCGAGCAGGTGGTGGCGGACGCTTTTGACTTTGATGATGGCGCGGGTCAGGTTGACGACGATGGGTTTGTCCACGTTTTTGCGCGAAAGGGTCAGGGTGATTTTGGTGCCCGGTTTGCCGCGCATTTTTTTCACGGCTTCGCTGGTGGTCAGGCCGCGTGTGGAGACGTTGTCGATTTTGGCGATGAAGTCGCCGCTTTTCACGCCTGCACGCTCGGCGGGCGTATCTTCAATCGGGGCGATGACTTTGATAAAGCCGTCTTCCTGACCGATTTCCATACCCAAGCCGCCGAATTCGCCGCTGGTGGATTCTTTCATGTCGGCATAGCCTTTTTTATCCATATACTCGGAATGCGGGTCGAGGTCGGATACCATGCCTTTCATCGCGCCTTCAAAGAGGTCGGCGTCGGATTTGTCTTGGTAATAATTGGCTTTGATTTGCCCGTAGACTTCCGCCATGTTGCGGATGGATTGTACGGGCAGGGTTTCGTTGTCTTTTTTGTCTTTTTCGGCGGCAAAGCTTTGAACGCTCAAGCTGAGGGCGACACCGCTGAATGCGCCGAGTGTGTAGAGTGCGACTTTTTTCAAAGTGGATGTTGACATTATGAATGGCTTTCTTTTTGTCTTATTTCATTTCAGACCGTAATGACTGTGAAACGGGGTGGGAAATATTGCTTCAGACGACCTGAATATACATTCGCAAGACTGTATGCGATTTACGCTTGTTAAACAACAGGGTTAGCGTAAAAAATATCTGCGCGGGTGTAAAAGCTTTTGAATATAGGGCCGTCGGGTCGGGTTGTTAAATTTCAGACGACCCCGTGATACGGCAAAAGGTCGTCTGAAAATGTCAAACCGGTTTGCAGGTCAGCTTATCCAGGAGAGCGGGTTCATTGCCTGCCCGTTGTAGCGGACTTCCAAATACAGGCCTTCCATGCCTGAAGGCAGGGTTCCGCTGATGCCCAGGCGGTTGCCTGCGGCTACGGCGTAGCCTTTGGCGACTTCGATTTCGCTCAAGCCTGAATAAATGCTGATATAGCCGTCGCCGTGATCGATGACGATGACTTTGCCGAAACCTTCCAATTCATCGGCGTAGGTAACCGTACCGGCGGCGATGCTGCTGACGATTGCCGGAGTCGTTTGGTAGAACACGCCTTTCCAAACTTCACCGTCGCCGCGGTCTTGTCCGAAGAGTCCGGCAAGCGTGCCGCTGACCGGTTTTTTCAGACGACCCTGCATGCGGCTGAAGCTGTTGGCATTGCTGATTCTGACGTAGGAAGGCGCGCGGATGTTCATGTCTTCTGCGGTCAGGTTGGACATGGCGGCGCGTTCGTCGGCGGCTTTTTGCGCGGCGGCGCGGTCTTTGCGCGCTTTTTCAGCAGCGGCAAGACGGGCTTCGGCGGCTTTTTTACGCGCTTCGGCTTCCTGGCGGCGTTGCTCGGCTTTACGCTTTTCCAAGTCTTTCAACAGATTGTTCAGGCGTTGTTCGTTTTCTTTGTGGTTGATTTTTTTCTGCGCCTCTTTTGCCATCTGCACGTTTTGGCGGCGGCTTTCTGCCTGTTCGGCAGTATTGGTTACACCTTGTCGGCGCAGCGAGGACTGGATGTTGACCTGAAGTTTTTTCAGGTATGCCAGCTCGTTGTTGATTTTCTGCTCTTGCGCTGCCAGCTCTTTTTGCTGCTTCTCAAGGTCTTTGATGACTTGATCGTTGGCGGTGTTGATATAGCGGGTGTAACGCAGGAAGCGGGTTTTCTGACCCGGCTCGGCATTTTTCAGAAACAGGGCAACGGCGTTGGGTTGGCTGTTTTTATAGTTGCCTGAAACGAAACGGGAAATTTGCGCGCGCGTGTTGGAAACCTGAGTTTTCAGGTGGTTCAAATCAGCATTGAGTTTTTGAAACTTGTCCCATGCGTCGCGCTGTTGGCGGTTGATGGCGGATAAGTTGATACGGCTTTGCTGCAACTGTTTCAACGTGGTATTGACGTGAATGATGAAACCTTCGTTGCGGCTGCGCAGCGATTTTTTGCTTTCCAAATCATTGGCGGCGGCAGTTACTGCGGCTTTGAAGTCGTCTGAATCGGCGGCAGCGGTTTTCTTATCGGCTTTGTCCGCTTTTTTCTCGACGGATTTTTTATCTTGTTTTGCCGCTGCTTCGTCTTTTTTAGGCAGTTCGGCGGCTTCTTTTTTTGCCTTTACATTATTTTTGGCTGCGGGTTTGTCTGCCGCTTTTTCCTTACCTTTTACAGGCTCGGTTTTTGCGGGAACGGCTTTGCCTGCCTTCTCTTCCGCTTTGGCTTCGCCTTTTTTGGTTTTGTCGGCTTTATCTTGTTTTTTGGTTTCTTTGTCGTTTCTGCGTTCTTTAGTACGCTCGTTTTTCGCCGCTTCGGCAGTTTCCTTTTTGCTTTTGGCTACGGGCTTGTCATCTGCCTTGTCCTTAGCGTTTTTCGCGGCAGGTTTGGCTTTGTCTTTGGCAGCTTCTTTTTTAGCAGGTTCGGCGTCTTTTTTTTCCTTGACGCTTTTTTTGACAGGCGCAGCCTTTTCCTTAGGCGCGTCTTTGGCGGCGAAAGAAGGCGAAGCGAAACCGATGAGCAGGGCGAGTAAAAGAGGTTTGTAACGCATGATTGGATTCTGGATCGTTAAAGTAAAGGCAATAGGCGGAATTATATAGTCAGCGGGGTCGTCTGAAAATATTGTTCAGGCAATTAAAACAGCGGTCATGCTGTGTTGTTTGTCATATCGGATTCAGTATGGACAAGCTGCACGGCAAGGTTTGGCATCATATTATTTAATATGATGCTCTGTTTATTTTTGTTGTAAAACCGACGGCACGAATCGGGCGATGGTATCGCGCAGGACGATGAGTTTGCCGTGGAAGAAATGGGATGAGCCGGCGATGGTGATGACGGGCAAACCTTGCGGTTCCGCCCATGTCCAAGCCTTGCTGATTTCAACGACTTCGTCTTCTGCGCCATGAATCATCAGGGTTTTGGTAATGTCAGGGACGGCTGAAGGCTCGGGGCGGTCGGTGTAGTGGTGTACTGCCGCGCCGATGAGCAGCAGCAAATCCGGTTCGCGCTCTTGGGCGGCGAAGGTGGCGACATAGCCGCCGAAGGAGAAACCCGACAATGCGAACTGTTCAGCTTCAGGGTGTTGCGCTCGGGCATAGTCGATGACGGCGATGCAGTCTTGCGTTTCGCCGCGTCCGTAATCGTGTGTGCCTTCGCTGTTGCCTACGCCGCGCAGGTTTGGCAGGTAGCAGTGGAAACCGAGTTGCGATAAGGCTTTGGCGGCGGTTTGGATGACTTTGTTGGTGTTTGTGCCGCCTTGCAACGGGTTGGGATGGTTGATGACTGCCACGCCGCGTGCAGGTGTTTGCGCAGCGGGCAGGAAGATGGTTTCGAGCAGTCCGACAGGGCCGGATATTTGGATGATGTCGGGTTTCAACATGGGTTTTCCTTTATTTTGTGTGTGCTGTGAGGGAGGGGTTATTGCTTTATCGGATGTTGCCGTCGTCCAATCTGTATTTGGGTTTTCAGACGACCTGTTCATCTCACAGATAAAAATGTTTGCCGTTGTTCGGGTTGCTTGCTTTCAAATCGTTCAACATCCGTTTGAAATCCAAGCCGTATTGTTCGCTTAATTTTTCCGCGCGTTTTTTCAGTTTGTCGAGGTTTTGCTCTTTCGGGCTGCTTTGGAACGCCATCACCGCCATATTGCCGTGGCTTTCGGCGGGCAGTTCCAACACGCGGCCTTCGAAGACGTTGAGCAGGCGTTCGATAAAGCGTTGGTATCGTTTGTCGCCGCTCCACCAATTGGTCACGAACACGCCGTCAGGTGAGAGTGCGTGGCGGCAGTCTTGGAAGAAGGGTTCTTCCACCAGCGCGTCGATGATTTGTTCGCCGTCGAAGCCGTCCACCAAAATCACGTCGGTATTGTGGCGGAACACTTTGATGTATTCCGCGCCGTCCGCTTCGACGATTTCAAAGTTTTCCCCTTCAAACGGCAGCTCGAACAGGCTGCGGGCGACGGCGATGACCTGCGGGTTGATGTCCACGGCGGTTTGTTTGGTGTCGGGCAGGTAGCTGTCTATCCAGCGCGCGAACGAGCCGCCGCCCAAGCCGATTTGGGTGATGTGTTTCGGCGTTTCTTCCGCAAACAGAAGCCAGCCCATCATTGCTCGGCTGTATGACAAAACCAGTTCGGCGGGATGGTCAAGGTTCATCGAGCTTTGGATGGTGTCGCTGCCCAAATGCAGCGAGCGGATGTTGCCTTCTTCGGAAATGCCGACTTCGGGCAGGTCGGACTTGGCGGGGCGCAGGCGGCGGTAGGGGTGTCGTGGCATGATGTGGACGGATGGAGGGGAAAGGGGGGTATTTTATCAGAGTGTCGTCTGAAATGCTTTTTGTGCGGGTGTTTTTCAGACGACCTTTCAGTTATATACCTGAGCGGCTTGGTTTATATATGGGGTAATCATTACGTCTGAAATAAATTTCTTTTTAAATCAGATATTTTTTATAAAAATTTACTTTGTGGGCGACAGGCTCTTGCCAAGCTGGGCAGTTAACGGCATAATTCGGCTTCTTTGCCGGTATAGCTCAGTTGGTAGAGCACCTGACTTGTAATCAGGGGGTCCCGAGT